>CAYUOC010000006.1:28415-50034 GCA_964446305.1 uncultured Terricaulis sp.
TTCTTTCTGAAACCGGCAGACGCGCTGATGCCCGACGGCGCGGTGATCGCCTATCCACCGCGCACGGAAGACTATCAATACGAAGTTGAACTCGTTGTGGCCATTGGCACGCACGGCGCCGGCTGCGCGCCGGAGCAGGCTGAGAACTTGGTGTTCGGCTATGCCGTAGGTCTCGACATGACCCGGCGCGACCTTCAGATCGCAGCACGCAAGGCGGGCCGCCCTTGGGACATGGGCAAGAGCTTTGATCAGTCCGCGCCCTGCGGTCTCTTCACGCCCAAGGCGAGAACGGGCGCACTGCGCAGCGGCGCTATCCGCCTCGACGTCAATGGACGGACTAAGCAATCAAGCGATATCTCGCTGCTGATCTGGAACGTCGCAGAGATCATCGCCGATCTCTCCAACTATGTCGCGCTCGCACCTGGTGATCTCATCTTCACCGGGACGCCTGAAGGCGTTGGCGCAGTAGCGCCAGGCGACACACTGCACGCCAGCGTCGCGGGTCTGCATGACCTTCACATCAAGATCAAAGAATAACGAGGAAATTCAGTGGCGTCCCAGGACCCTGAAATCGCCATCGTGGGCGGCGGCATCGTCGGGCTGGCGCTTGCGCTCGGCCTCCATCAACGCGGCTTCAGTTGCCGGGTCTACGAAGCAGCGCCCGACATTCGCGAACTCGGCGTCGGCATTACGCTGCTTCCCCACGCCATGCGCGAACTCGCCGCCCTTGGGCTCGGCCCCGCGGTGGAGGCTATCGGCATCGCCAACAGCGAGAGCAAGTTCTACAACCGCTTTGGCCAGCACATTTTCAGCGAACCGCGCGGACGCCATGCGGGCTACGCCCATCCAGAGATTGGTCTTCATAGGGGCAAGCTGCATGGCTTGCTCTACCGCACTGCATTGGACCGGCTGGGCGGCGATCGCATCATCACCGATCGGACCTTCGTCGCATTGGAACAGGACGACGCTGGCGTCGATTTGAAGTTTCGAGCAGCTGACGGCGACACCCAAACTGTCCGCGCCGATATCGCGATCGCATGCGACGGCGTGAACTCCGCCGTTCGGCGCCAATTCTATCCCGAGGACGATGTCGTATTCACCGGTATCAACACCTGGCGCGGCGTCACCCTCCGCAAACCCATTCTGGACGGGCGAACTTATCTGCGCATCGGCTCGATCCGCACAGGCAAGATCGTCATTTACCCGATCGTCGATCAAGTTGATGATGAGGGCCGCCAACTCATCAATTGGATCGCAGAGATCGAATCTGACCGCCGCCAGAAGAATGATTGGAATAAGCCAGGCCGCTTGGAGGACTTCCTTCCAATTTACGAGAACTGGCGGTTCGACTGGCTCGATGTCGGCGAATTGATCCGCGGCGCGAGCTCAGTGCTTGAATATCCCATGGTCGACAAGGATCCGATCGACCGCTGGACGTTTGGCCGGGTCACCTTCGCCGGCGACGCCGCTCACCCGATGTATCCGCGTGGCTCAAACGGTTCAGCCCAAGGTCTAATCGACGCTCGAACCCTGGCGGAGACGCTTGCCGAAACCGCCGACGTACGCGATGCGCTTGAGAAATACGCCAACGTGCGTGCGCCGGCGACGGCCGCGGTCGTGCGAACCAATCGCTCCAGCCCGCCTGACGTCATAAATGTACGCGTTGAGGAGCTTACCGGCGATCGGCCCTTCGCAGACCTCAACCAACACATCTCTCAGGACGAATTGCGCGCGCTATCAGACCAGTATAAGCGCATCGCAGGGTTCATGCCTGGTGACACTGCCTAGCTAGAGATCGAGTTCAAGGTCGCCGCCGTGGGACCGCGAACAGCAGATCATCATCGAGCGGCCCTCCGCGCGCTCGGCCGCGCTCAGCACCGCGCACCGGTGTTCCGGCATACCCGCCAATACTCTCGTCTCACACGTTCCGCAGACGCCTTCCATGCACGAATACGGCGCATCGACGCCAGCGGCCAGCACCGCATCGAGAATGCTCTGCCCCTCGGTCACTTCGATCATGCGCCCCGAACGGGTCAGTTTGACCTTGAAGGCCCCGGCCCTGTCGGCCGGCGCCGAAGCGCTGAAGCGCTCCATATGAACCTGCGCCGCGGGCCAATCACATGTCGCGGCTTCGAAAGCGGCAAGCATCGGCGCAGGCCCGCAGCAATAGAGATGCGCGCTGCGATCCTGCTGCGCGACCAACTCCTCTATCCGCCACTGCGTCCCGCCCTGCTCACGGTCGAAATTCAAAACAAGCTGACCGCAGGCGCTGGCGGCCGCGAGCTTCTCCAAGCGATCGAGCAGCGGCGCCTCCGCGCGCGTGCGCGCGGCGTAATAGAGCCGCCAGGGTCGTCCGAGCGCCTCAAGGCGCTGAACCATGCACCAGATCGGCGTTACGCCAATGCCGCCCGCGATCAGCACCGTGACTGGAGCATCCTCTACCAGGGGGAAGCTATTTCGCGGCGGTGACGCCAATAGCAGGTGGCCGACGCGAAGCTCATCATGGATGAAGAGAGAGCCACCGCGGCTTTGCGGCACGCGATGAACACCGACCACATAGCGGTGTCGCTCCTCTTGTGCGTTGAGTAGAGAGTAGCAACGGCGCAGTCCCGCCGCGAGTTGCAGCTCAATGTGTGCGCCAGCACTGAACGTTGGCAAGAGCGCTGAGCTCGTCGATTGCAGCTCAACACCAAGCGCTCCGTCCGCAAGCGCGCGCATGGCGCTGACACGCAGGCGCAGCGTTTGCGTCACGCCTCAGCGACGCCCATGGCCTGCGCGTACTCACGCCAAACTGATGCGGGCTGCCCAGCCTGCCAGGGGAAGGCGCGCAAATGGCGCGCCCAGACCGGATGCACCTTAAGCTCAGCCAGCGACATGCCCTCAACCACGTGATCGCGTCCGGCAACTGGCAAGATCACGCTCTTGGCGCGCGCTGGATCGCGTATCACACCCTTGGGGTCTTCCCCACGTTCCAAAGCTTCCATCTCGGTAAGGTAGCGGCGACGCATCATGACGATGCCGCGGTCGCTTGCCCCAAGCTCCTCCGCACTTCGGTCCGCGACAACACCTTGGCCCACCCAGGCCACGAAGTCCTGGTTCATGATGTGGCTATCAATCCAGCGGCCCGTTTCAGGATCCACAATCGCGCTTCGCCAAGCGGGTATGCGCGTCTGGACATACGGCTCACTTTCGCGCGGCACGCGCTGGTACATCCACGAGATTGAGAGTGTGTTTTCGTCATCGATAGGCACGCGCCACTCGAAATGGTCGCCCAGGAAGAAGCCGTTGGGCCAAAGCGCAACCCGCCCGATTGTCCAAAGATCATCGTCCTCGCGCATTCCCTCTTTCAAGCGCTTATACGCAAACCCGTGCTCGAACTCCTCGAAGTCCACTTTGAGGTGCTTGGCCGAATAGGGCCCCGTATCGCCGCGGAGCCTTTGGCTCCAATTCAAATGCATCCACTCGAAGTGCACCGGGTCGCACGAATTTTCCTGGCACTGAAACCAATTGCACGGAATATCGGCCATACAGATCTGACGAAACCCGTTCGGCCAAGTGAAGGGCTCCCACTCTGGCAATTCCGGCGCGGGCAAAGGCCCCATGTACGCCCACAGCATGCCGGCCAGTTCGCGCACGGGATAGTTCTTGATCTTCTTCGACTTCCGCCGCGCGGCCGCCTCCGGCGCCGCTTCCTCCTCGAATGGCTGGGCAAGGCATGCGCCATCCGCGCCGAACTGCCAGCCATGGTAGTTGCAGCGCAATCCATGCTGCTCGACGAAACCATAAGAAAGGTCCGCACGCCGGTGCTGGCAGCGCCGATCGATCAAACCAAACGTTCCGGAGAGATCGCGAAACGCAACCAGATCCTCGCCCAACAGACGCACCGCGCGGACGGGCCGATCGTCAAACTCCGCAACTCCGGCGAACGGCATCCAATAGCGGCGCAGAAGTTCGCCCATCGGCGTTCCTGGTCCAACCTGGGTGAGCTTTCTATTGAGTTCCGCGCTCAGCACACACCGCCTCCATGCACCACGGCGACAAATTAATCAGTCGTCTGCTTATTTGCGATTTTCCGCGGCGCGCGTCAACAATCAACCTGCTACGAAATCGGGCTGCCGGGCAGGCGCCGCCTCGATAAAAGCCGGCTCAAGCCGCAGCCGTGCATCAATCTCCACCAACCGCGGGTAAGGCGTCAAATCGACCTCAAAGCGGCGCGCATTGACCATTTGCGGGACCAGACAAACGTCGGCCGCACTCAACGTATCGCCGAGACAATATGCGCCGGCATAGCTGCCGACCATTGCTTCAAGAGCAGAAAAGCCCTCGCCTATCCAACGGCCGTTCCATGCGGTGATCTCATCTTCTGAGATCCGCTCACGCAACCATTTGAGCACCCGCAGATTGCTTAGGGGATGGATCTCACATGCAATCGTCTGTGCGAACGCGCAGACCCTCGCGCGCGCGACCGGATCAACAGGAATGAGGCGCGGCGTGGGCGCTACCGTATCGAGATAGTCGAGGATCGCCAGCGACTGCGTCAGAACTACGCCATCAATCTCAAGCGCGGGCGTAAGCCCTTGCGGATTGAGATCGAGATAGCTTGCGTCTCGCTGTTGGCCGGCGCGAAGATTTACCGGAAGCGTCTCGAAGCGCAGCCCCTTCAGGTTGAGCGCGATACGAACGCGGTAGGCCGCCGAGCTTCTAAAGAAGCTATAGAGCCTGACCGCGCCGGCATCGCCCGTGCTAATAACGCACGCCAAGCGTCATGCCGTAGGTACGCGGAGGATCGAACGACTGATAGACGTTAGGCCCAGCGACGCCGGTGTAATTCAGCACCCGTTCGTCTTCGAGATTCTTGCCCCACACCGCCAGCGTGAAGCGCCCGGTTGAACTCTCATAGGAGAGCCGCGCGTCGGTGCGGCCGAACGCATCTTGGGTCACATTAGGCACCCGGTTATATGCCAAGTTGAACTCGTCACTGTAATAGTGATCGACCCGGCCGGAAATGATCGCGCCACTGGGCAAAAACCATTCGTGCTGATAGCTGGCGGCGATGGTCCACTCCGGCGAATTCGGCAGCGGATCGCCAGCGTAATTCACAGCGCCCACAATGAACTCGTCAAACGTAGCGTCGAGATAGTTCATCGACAGGCCGATCGTGTCGTTCTCGGTAATCATGGCGACAAGGTCGACGGTCGCCCCTTGTATGGTAGCTTCCCCGGCATTGGTCACCTGGAATGAGCGAACTGTCGGGAAGCCCGGGATCGGCGACACCCCGCCTTGGAAGTAATCTTCGTAGACGTCGTAGAACAGCGCCCCGTTCAACTGCATGCGCCCATCGAAGAAGCGGTTCTTCGACCCGAGTTCGTAGTGCATCACGGTCTCGGGATCGTAAGCATTCGGCGGAGGCGTTTGATTGAGACCCCCAGGCCGATACCCGTCACCAATGTTGAAATAAAGGAGCGAGGCCGACGCCACATCCCATTCCAAACCCAACTTCCAATTGGTCGCCTCGAACTCCGCATCGGTAGCGAACGGGCCGACGGTTAGAGGAGTTGGCGTGGGCTGGAACAGACTGCCCTCGAGCACGGATTCGTCGTGACTCCAGCGCGCGCCCGCAGTCACACGAAACGTATCCGTGACGCTGTATGTGCCCTGGCCATAGACCGCAAAGGACTCGTTTTCGATCACCGGGGTGAACTGCTCACCAGACGAAGCGTGGTTGAAGCTGTGATAGTCCTGGTCGATGAAGAGATAGAAGACGCCCGCGGTCCAGTCGAACCTGCTGTCGCCGTTCGACGTCAGCCGCAATTCCTGCTGGTTCCAGCTGTCATTCACCTCAATCGAGGTCGTATTGCCATTGTTGACCCAACTACGTTGACGGATCGGCGCACTCGACAAGGCGCCAAGATAGGTCAGCGTAACCGGCCCCGCATCATAGTCCGCCTGAAGCATGTAGTGCTCGCGGTGCTGATCGATATTGCCGAGGGCGTTGGTGTTGGCGTCAAAGGGGTCGCCCGTGAACGAGCCGGCGCGCACTTGCCCGGCGCCGGTTTCATCGGATTGATCCTCGATGAACGAGAAGAGAATGCTCAGATTCTCGGTCGGCGTAGCGAGCAGCTGAATGTTGGAGGCGTAGCCATCCTGATTCTGATAGCCGTTGGAGTAATAGCCGTCGTGCTCGGAAGTTTGATAAGCAGCACGCAACGACAGCCAATTTGTGAGCGGCGCATTGACCACGAGCTCTGTTCGCAGCGCATCGTAATTGCCGGCGGTGACTTCCGCGCTCGCGCCCCATTCCTGCGTTGGCCTGTTGTGAATGAAATTGATGGCGCCGCCGGTGGCGCCTCTGCCGTAGAGCGTGCCTTGCGGGCCCGCCAGAACCTCCACGCGGTTCAGATCGAAAATCATGCCGCTGGTGAGCGGCCGGTTCATGTAGACGCCATCGACATAAGCAGCAACGCCGCCCAAGCCCAGCGGACCAGAATTGCTTGAGCCAACGCCGCGCATGCTGAAGTTCAGATTGATCGTGCCGTTACCAACTTTGATCCCAGGCACAATGCTGGTCAGATCCTGCGGACTGGTCACGCCGCGCTCTTCGAGCTCTTCTGCGCCAACCGCTACAATCGACAATGCAGTGCGCTGAGCCGTAGACTCACGACGCTCGGCTGTGACCACGATCTCATCGTCGGCGATGCTGCGTGGCTGCTCCTCTTGAGCGTAGGCATTGGCGGCACAAAGCGCAGTCAACGCGGCGCCGAATAAAAGAGCCTTCTTTTCCAACATTGCATCCTCCCCCGGCGTCGCTTTAGCGCGAAAATCTGGCCGTCCTTCGCCGCGCCAAGAGGCGCGTGAGGCAACCATGCTTTCCCGGTAGATAGCACGACGTCTGCCGATCTACAAGACAGACGTCTTCCTTTTTCCTCCATTCCTCCAAAACGCCAAAGAACACAGACGACTGGACAATTGGGGCGCACCCCGCAATATGCGCGGAAGGCAAACGAGGGGCGACCGTGTCGGCAAAGAGTGCGGATCAGAAATCCACCCACCGTGCGATCGCCGCGCTCTATCGTCGCCCAGGGTTTCTCATTCGGCGCGCGCACCAGATCGCGGTGTCAATTTTCCTTGAGGAAGCGGCCGAGCTGGGCATCACCACCACCCAGTACGGCGCCTTGGTTGTGCTGAGCGCGGTCGAAAACATTGACCAGATTGGCCTGGCCAAGCTCGTCGGCATCGACCGTTCGACGGCGGCGCTTGTCGTAAGCAAACTCGAAGCCGGCGGGCTATTGGTTCGCAAGAGTGATCCGAACGATCGCCGCCGCAGTGTGCTTGCGCTGACAGCGGAAGGCCGGGTCACGTTGGAGCGCCTCGCCAAACCTGCGGAACGCGCCCAGGAGCGGGCTCTGTCAGCGTTCTCTAAACAAGAAGCGAAACAATTCCTCGAATTGCTTGGGCAGTTCGTCGCCACCTTCAACGAGGAAACGCGCGCGCCTATCGTGACGCTTTCGCCAAGCGTCCCTGGCGAAGCCAAGCCGGCGGCGCGCAAGCGGCGCGCCGGCGGCTTAGGCTAGCTCCAGCAAACAAAGCCATTGGCCGTGCCCGTACCAGCTTCGGAACGATAGCAGGCTTGGTAGTCGACGACGCCGCCTTGGAGGCCGGTCTCGAAGAGTGCCCCGGCTGCAGCCACCCAGTTTTTCAGTTCGGAGGTTCCGGATTGAAACCATTCCTCGCCGATTGAACTCAGTGTTTCACCGTCGTGGCGTGCAATCGCATCGAAGATGAGGCGGTCAAAGTCTTCATCGATGACGAAATGCGACATGCCGCCTGAGCCGATTACCGCCACGCGCAGGTTCGACGGCCAGGCTTTGATAGCGCGGCCCACCGACTGTCCGAATGTAAAGCAGCGCCGCGCGCTGGGTTGGTTCGGTGGAAAGAATGTGTTCGCGATCAGCGGGACATTCGGGATCACCTTGTCGCGCATGATCTGCCGGTAGACGAACCCGAACGCATGACCGATGCCGCTCGACCAATGCCCTGCATGTTCTGGCAACTTGTTAGAGCGTGCAACGTCGAACCCGTCTTTGATAGCGCGCGCAATAATGGCGCGGGCCAATTCTGGATGCCCCGGATAGTCGGTGCGCACCGGCGGATTGTGCCCCGCCTCGGCCTCGTGAATGCCAGGCGCCATCTTCTTCGCCTGTTCAGCACTTGCGGGCTCATTCCAGATCACCGGCCCGTCGAACACAGTCAGCGCCGGCATGAGTTCATCAAGAAAGAGCTCGTTCTGGTCGTTGCCGAAAATCACCGCCACGTCCGGACGCGCTGCAGCGAACCGGTCGGCCATCTCCGCAATCGCCGCCTGACACGCGGCGTGGCGGCGGGTGCGTTCCTCCAACGTACATTGTGCGGCGAGCTGTTCATTGGCGCGGAGTGCTACCAGACTTTCAAAGTCGTAAGTGTTTCCCCGAAATGGGTGGTTCTTGCGCGCATGGTCAGCCGGTAGCCGCAAAAGCCACTGCTCCGGCGTCGTCGACAAAGTGGGCCCATGGGTGGTCCACATGCCAAGAACGATTTCCGCCATCGTCAGATTTCCAATTTGAAGACGCTGCGAGCGTTGTCCTCGAAGATCGATTTCTTCTCAGCCGGGCTCAGCCAGTCAAACCCCGCAATCAGCGGAGCGATGTGATCCATGGTATGTTCGCGGCCGCTGGCGGGATCCACCTGCGAGCCGACGCCCGGACATTCCGAACCAAACAAGCAGCGATCCGCCCCAACCGTCTCGATCAGAAGCTTCAACGCACCCTCGCTGTAGAGCACGGTGTCGAAATAGAGATTGCGCATGCCAGCGCGGAAATCGTAGCCGCGGCTAATCCCGCCGGCGACGAAGCGGCCAAGCTGGAAGGGCGCAGCGCCCCCACCGTGACTTACAACCACCTTCAGACAGGGAAAGTCCTTGAACACATTCGACGCGATCAAATTGTAAACCGCAACCGTCTCTTCATTTATGAAATGGAGTGAGTACGGAACCCGATCCGTGCGCGAGCCAGTCGCGTGAATGTGCGCCGGCAGATCCAGTTCGCAGAGCTTCTCATAGAGCGGATACCAATAGCGCTCGCCCAAACCCGGATGATCCGTGCGTGTGTTTTCGTAAGGATCTGGGTTCAGCAAGCACCCCTTGAACCCAAGCGACACACAGCGGTCCAGCTCGGAAAACACATTCTCGATCGGCTCGCCTGCCACTTGCGGCAACCCACACACGCCGAAGAACTTGCCGGCGAACAATTGCGTTTGCCGATGAATGATCGTGTTGGTTTCTTCGGTAAACCAATGCACGGCCCGCGCCGGGTCGAAGGACGACATCATCTGGAAAGGCCGCGGCGAGATGAGCTGTACATCCGTGCCGTGCCGGTCCAGCATCTCCATGTGCCCGCAAGGCGCCATCTCTTTTTTGTGAACGGCCGCTCTTATTTCGTCATCGCTAACCCGTACCGCACCGCGCCCATGCGACCCACGATGTGCGAGTACGTTTGCCTTATAGGCCCACAACTGCGCTGGAGCGCTGACATGACCATGACAGTCGATAATCAAGGTCTGACCCCCTGAACACTTTCAGAAACAGGTGATGTACGCGACGCATCCGACGTTGCCTGCAACGCGCGGAGCCGGTCGCGGTAGAGCGGTTTGACGAATAGCGCCAGCGTCGCGGCCGCTACCAATGCAATGGCGACGAACAACGCAAAGCCCAATGCGTAGCCGCCGGTGTTGTCATAGAGCAGAGACAAGCCCACCGGCCCCATCGCTGACCCAATGGTCCAGCAGCCCGATAGGATAGGCATGACCTTGTCCATGAAGCGCGGACCATAACAATGTTTGGCGATGACCGGGCTTTCCGAGATCAGGCCGCCGTGAGCGATGCCACGTGCGCAGGTGAAGATAAGCGCCGTCACCAGGCCCTGCACCGGAAATGCAAGCAACACAACGAGCGCCACCAACACGTACCAAAGCGCTATGCCCTTGATCGAATAGCGATCGAAAAAGCGCCCGGCGACGAACTTCGAAATGATGCTGAGCGCAAACGTAACTGAAAGCGCCGCGGCCGCGATCTGCGTGGTCAGTCCCGCATGCTCTGTCAGATAAAGCATGGTGTGCTGATAGAGGCCCTGATCAACGCCCGCGATCAACACGATGCCTATCGTCACGCACCAGAACATCGGCGTGCGCAGAATTCCCGCAAAGTCATTCAGGGTATGCGCGCTTTCAAGCTGCGCGGCGCTGGCTGGCCCTGCCTTACCCAAGCTTACTTCGGGCAGAATGTCTTCGTTGCTCGGATTGTCTTTCGCCAGCAGCAGGAACGCGGGCATCGCCACAGCGAATACGCCAAAGCTGAGCGCACCGAACGCGACCCGCCAACCCCACTCCTCAATCATCCAGGCGCACAGGACGGGAAAAACGACGCCTCCTATGCTTGTACCGATGACGGCGACGCCGACAGCCAGCCCGACATTTCGCATGAACCAGCGCGCAACCAGAATCTTCGCGCAGATCAGTACCGTGGTCTGGCCCAACCCCTTTATGAAGCCAGAGAGATAATACAACCAAAGCGAATCGATAAGAAAGAAGACGGCCATGCCCGCGCCGGTCGCAATCAACGAGGCGACCATGACGCGTTTCAAGCCAAACCGCGCCAGAGCGGGCCCTACAAAAAAGAGCGCTATGATCGCGGAAGTGATGTCTTTGTAGGTGTAGACCAGCGTCGCTTCGGTGCGCGTCCAACCGAACTCACGCATCACCTCGCCGTAGACCAAAGGCATGGTGGCGGTAGGCGCGCCGAAGGCGAAGAACAACACCAAGAAACCGGCTAGCACCGCACGCCAGCCCGGGTAGGTCAGTGGCGTTCGCGCGCCTCCCGGACTAACGCCGGCCATGAACGTCTACTCCACTCAGCAAGACCGGCACCGTGGCATCATCAGACGTCTGTATATTATGTGTCCGGCTTAAGCAAGCGGTTCCGTTTTGGGAACGGCGTACCGCGTTCTGTTTCGCTGGCGTCGTTTGGAGTCGAGTATGCGGCCTCGATCAGCGCCTTTCCGGCGATTTCTCCGCCATGGTTCGACTTTGGCCCCCAACTATCTGGGATAAGGCTCGCATCCGATGCCGTCGCCGTCGCGATCGAGATGAGGGCCGTTCGACTTCAAACGGCGTGAGTGAAACAGAGCGCGATACGCCGTTCGCAAACTGTGCTGCCGCCCGTGCCGCTGGTATACCAACGCTTACAGCCTAACCGCTACAGAAGAAGAGCGAGGCGCGCGGGAGCGAGGAATTTGATTGAGCGTGAAAATCGCTCTTCAATTCGAAAGCAGCCCCCGCAGCTTTCCAGTCGCCTTCTTGTAGGTGAGCCGCGCGCCTTGGGCGACCATAGCGATCGCGGCGCGATCAATCGGTGGATTACTCGTCTCGCCGGTCATCACGCTGAGCCTTCAACACAATAGCAAAGCACCGAATTACTGCGAATCCCTAAATCGCGACTGCGCCCCCTAGAGCGCGTTGCGAACTCGTTGCCGGCGACTTGACACCGCCGAAATCGCCCACAATCTGCCACTACAACCCCACCGCGAGCGACTCGCTTGGCCTGAGGGCACGACGCTCACTTCTGTTTTTTTTGCTCTGGCTTCGCCTACCCCTCATGGCCCGGGCAGTGGAGCTAGTCATGGTCGCGGAAGAAGACAAACCGCCAAAGCCTGGCGACCTCGTTGGGTGGCGCCAGGCCATCCGCGAGGGCCGGCTTGCAGAACTCGAGCCGGAAACAATTGTCGCCGCGCTTCAAACGCTTGGACCCAAGACCGACAAGCACGTCGTCAACGCCTTGATGCAGCACATTGCTGACCGGATCACGCGCAAGCTGCGCCGGACGATAAGCCGGCGTTACCCCAACGAGGGCAACGATATTATCGAAGCCGCGCACAGCCAGCTGATCCAAGCTGTGTTGCAGCCTAAAAGCGCTGACGGAAAAGGCCTACGCGAAGCGTTCGAAGCACGCGTGGTCAATCGCGCTCTCGATGCGCTACGCAAGGCTAAGATTGGGTACGACCGCGAGCGTGGCGTTGAGATGGACGAGCAGGCCGCGCGCGCAGACCCCGCCCCCTCTCAAGAACAGGCGGCCCATGTCAGCCACCTGCTCGATAAGATTCCCGATCGGCGCAAGCGTCTGGCGGTTATGCTCGCCATGCAAGGGGCACCGAAGGGGTCAAAGAAAGCGTTTTCGATTGCCGAAGCGTGCGGGGTCACGCCCGAAACCATCGATGATTGGCTCGAAGAAGTCGCCGATCTGCTCAAACCATTTCTGTTGGAGAAGGAAGATGAGTGAAGACCGAACGGAGGCCAAGCGCGACGAGGTTCTGTTCGCATTTCAGCGCGCGCATGAACGCCCGAGTGCCGAAGACATCATCGAATGGATCAAACGGCATCCCGATTATGCCGAGGACATCCGTGAACACGCCGCGCTTATGTTGGAGATGGCGCTCCTCGCCGAAGCGGATGACGCCGCTGGCGAACCAAGCGCCGTGCTGCTGAGCCGTGGCCGCAGCCGCGCGCTATCCGCCGTTCACAACGCGCAGATCGCCGATGGCGCGACCATGGATGATGCCACATCGTTTGAAGTGATCATTGCGACCCGGCACACGTCCATTCCTGACATCGCCCGCTCGATCGATATCGATCGGGGGATTCTAGCGGACTTGGTCAAAGGCCGCATGCTGGCCCCAGCGGGCGAACGTCTAGTCAGCGCTGTTACGGCGCTTCTCAACATCACACAGGATGCGTTCGAGCGCGCGTTAGAGCTGGCAGTGCAAAAGCCCAGGCTTGGAATGGCGCGATCCGATCGGCCTCCAGAGGCAGTGCAAAGGACCTATGGCGACATCATCCGCGACAGCCCTATGACTTCAGAACGCAAATCCTACTGGCTAGGTGAAGACTGAGTTGGACGCTTGGGGCGACATCCGGCTGAAGGCCCGCGCACTCCACTCAGAAGCCCTGGCTCACGCCAAGGGTGACAGGAGCGGCGTTGCGATCATCGCCGCCGCATTCGAGCTTCACGACTTGCATCGCAGAGACTTCAATCCGGGTGAAAAGGCAGGCCAAGGCGTCCAGGGGTTCCTCGAGCGCGACGCCCGCACCGTCAACATAGTTCGTGGCCTTGACGCTCGCGAAGAGGTTCTCGTTCTCGCGCACGAGATTGGGCATTTCATTCTGCACACCGATGACGTTGACGAGGTTCTTGTTGCCAGCCCGGCGCTCGGCGGCGACCTCATCGACAGCGGCGCCAATCACGTAACCGGCTATTCCGCACGCGCGCGCAAGGAGATGCAGGCCGAGATCTTCGCGGGCGAATTCCTGTGCCCAGGCGATTGGATCAAGGAGCGCTGGCTGGCGGGTGCTCGCCCCCACGAGATTGCCAACGATCTGGGCTTGCCGCCCGACCTGGTGATGAACCAGGCCATTCGCGGCATCTTGCTGCCGCCGCTCTCGCCGCCACCGGCTGCGAAGCCCATGCCGGCTGTGAAACTCGATGACAGTCAGGCAGAAGCTGCCGCATGGAGCCAAGGCCCGCTTTTGGTCGATGCGGGTCCCGGCACTGGCAAAACGCGCACGTTGGTGCATCGTGTCGGCAGCCTCCTAGACCAAGGCGAGCCTTCGTCGTCCATTTTGGCGCTCACCTTTTCGAACAAAGCCGCCGAGGAGATGCGCGAACGTCTGAGCGCTGCGCACGCCGATGCCAGCATCCAGATGTGGGTCGGAACGTTCCACGCCTTCGGCCTTGAACTCTTGACCAAGCATGCGGCGCTGATCGAGCGCACGGAAAAAATGAACGTCCTGGATCAGGACGGATCGCTGGCGCTGCTGGAAGACAATCTCGATCGCCTACCGCTGCAGCACTATCTCAATTTGATCGAACCCGCGTATGATCTAGTTCACGTGCTGCAGGCCATCTCGCGCGCCAAAGACGAGATGGTGAGCGCCGATGAGTATTGCGCCGCTGCGGCCGCCGATCTCGCCGCCTCCACTGATGACGCACGCGAAGCCGCGGAGAAAGCGGCCGAAGTCGGCGCGATCTACAAGGTCTATGAACAGCTGTTGCGGGAAGCTGACGCCGTCGACTTTGGCGACCTGATCAAGCGCTCCGCTGAGTTGCTCCAGAAGCATCCCGAGGTTCAGGAACACTACCGCCAGCGATACGCGCACGTTCTCGTTGACGAATATCAGGACGTGAACCTAGCCAGCGCAAAGCTGCTGCAGGCGTTGACCGGCCCCGGCCGCGATGTCTGGGTCGTCGCCGACCGGCGCCAGTCGATCTATCGCTTTCGCGGCGCCCAACCTTCCAATGTTGACCGGTTTCAAGAGGAGTTCGCCGGTCAAACGCGATCGCTCAAAGTCAACTATCGTTCGAGCACAGCTATCGTGCGCACGTTCGAGGCTTTCGCCGCTGGTATGGGCGGCGGCGCCTGGGAGGTCGCGCGCGCCGACCTCGGGCCCGTGTCCCTGTCGTCAGCCCCCGGCACATTCGACGAAGCCGCCGCGATCAAAGCCAAGATCGAGGAATTCCGCAGCCAGGGCATCGACCTCCGAGATCAGGCGATCCTGGCGCGCAGTCACTTGACCCTCGCCCGCATTACCTCGGGCCTCGAGCGTCTCGGCGTTCCGCTACTCTATCTCGGCGATTTATTTGAGCGCGACGAGATCCGCGACTTACTCTCCTTTCCATTGGCGCAGAATTTGGCGACATCGGCCTCGTACGCGTCGCACAGCTACCGCAATACGCCGCCCCGAAGGCGGACGTGTTACTCTTCCTCGAATGGTGCCGGGCGGCGGATATCGATGCGATCCGGGGCTTGCGGCGCTTGGATGAGGTCACGAACCTAAGTGAAGCAGGTCTAAAGGCGCTTTCACAGCTGAACGCCGACCTCGCGGGGTCCGACAATTGGTCGAGCCCGTGGGTCGTGTTGACCACCTGGCTTTTTGAGAGTTCGTCGTACCTGGCACCTCTCGTTGAATCGACGAACCCGAACGCGCGCCAAAAGTTGGTCGCCATCTATCACTTGCTCAAAGTGTGCGACGAGTTCGCCTCGCTTGGTGAGCATACGCGCCAAGCATTTCTGCGCCGCATTCGCCGCATCGAGGCGCTCAATCGCGACACGCCCTATCGCGCGGTGGCGTCAGAAGCAGCCGACTACGACGCCGTCCGCGTTAGCACCGTCCACGCCAGCAAGGGGCTGGAATTCCGCGCAGTGCACCTCCCCGCACTCGCCACGCGCTACACGCCGCTGAACCGCCAAGGCGTGAGGTGTCCGCCACCGACCAGCCTCTCGCATTTGACGGTCGGCGTTGCCGGCCATGACGCCGAGGAGGAATGCCTTTTCTTCGTGGCGCTCTCGCGCGCCCAAGATCAACTCTCGCTCAGCCGCGCCGATCGGTACACGACCCAAAACGCAACTCCGTCGAAATTTCTAGGCCGCCTGCCCCACCTCAAGGAAAGGCGCGCTCCAGCGGCTGCGCCGACCGCTGGCGAAGCCGTTCCTCATGCAGCGCCGCCCCGGCGCCAAACCTACGAAGAACGCGAACTGGCCGCCTACGACATTTGTCCGGCGCGTTATCGCTATGAATTCATCGACGGACTTCGTGGCGCCAGCGACAACACCGCTTATCTTCGTTTCCATGGCTGCGTCTACCGGGTCATCGGCTGGCTTGAAGAGCGTCGTGCGGCGGGAGAAGCCGCGACGCTTTCTGAGGCTCAAGCGCAGCTTGACGAAGAGTGGAGACTGAAAGGCCCCACCAAGCACGGCTTCAACAAATTCTATCGCGCGGCCGCAGAAAACATGGTCGGCAACATCGCCGATCTAATT
This sequence comes from uncultured Terricaulis sp., assembly GCA_964446305.1. GTDB lineage: Bacteria > Pseudomonadota > Alphaproteobacteria > Caulobacterales > Aquidulcibacteraceae > Vitreimonas. Next base: position 44,312 of record CAYUOC010000006.1, read on the forward strand.
CTCAACGAACCCGGGCAATACGGAAAAGGCGTTTGGCAAGTCGAAGTCGGCAAACACATCATTGAGCTCACGCCGGACCGGGTCGTCACTGACGCACAGGGCAGCATCCGCGTGCAGCGGGTGAGAACGGGAAAAGTATCCAAGAGCGAACAGAGCAAAGGCCTTTATGCGCTCCTACGCAAAGGCGCCCAGTCGCGTTTCCCTGGGTGCGAGGTCTCGGTGGAGACCTATTATCCTGCCTCGGGATCAACCGTCGCTACCAGCGGCAAGGACGCAACCTTGCTCGCCAACTACACCAAAGCGATCGAAGGCATCGAGCGCGGGGATTTTACACCCAAGACCGGCGAACATTGCCCGCGATGCCAGTGTTACTTCATTTGCGGCGTCTAGCGCGGCGGACGCTCGTGTCACCGCTTCCGTTTTTTTTGGTCCGAGTTCGCCTTCCTTGTGAGCGCGCAGCATCGCGCGAGGAAGGAATTGAACAATGAGCAAGATCGCTTTCATTGAAGCGGAAGGGGTCGAGGCGGTTCGCGAAGCCGCTTTGCCCGATGAAGTGAGCCACGCCGCGCTGCTCGAGGCATTGCAAGCCGCCGGCGTCACCGTGGATGGCGTCAGTGTCTTCTTTGACGAAGAAGATGAACCGTTCGACGCCAAGAGCAAGCCGCGCCATGTCAAGGACGGCGTTCGCATCCATATCACGCGCTGCAAGAAGATCGCCGTCACGATCCACTATTTGGACCAAACCGCCGAACAGAAATTTGCGCCCGGCGCGCGAGTGAAGAGCGTCAAAGCGTGGGCGGTGCGCCACTTCCGTATCGACAAGGGCGATGCGGCCGAACACGTGCTGCAGATCTGCAATAGCCAGGATCAGCCGCCGACCGATACGCCGTTGCAAAAGCTGACCAAGGCTAGCGTGTGCGCGGTGTGCTTCGACCTCGTACCGGAAAAGCGGGTCGAGGGCTAAATGAACGCGCCAGTTCGACCCGATCAGCTCTTGCTCGATCAAGATCTTGCCGCGCCGGAATTCCGGCGTGGCGAGATCGAAGGTCGATGGCGCAAGGGCGATGTCGCTTGGCCCCACGCCGTTATTTTTGTATCAGCCGAAGCACGCCCCAGCGCGCCAGCCGAGTTCGCGTTTCGCTTCAATTGTGAAGGTTATCGGCAACGACCGGTGACGGCTCAGCCTTGGGATGCGGCAGCGAACGCGCCCTTGCCGGCCTCGCGCTGGCCCAACGGAAAATCGGTTGCGCCCTCGGTTTTTCGTCCCGACTGGAAGAGTGGGCAATGCCTCTACCTGCCGTGCGACCGCCTCTCGATTGAAGGGCACGACGCGTGGAAGCACGAGCACCCAGCCCGCCTCTGGCAACCAAAGCGCGGCATCATTTGCTATCTGGAACAGGTTCATGAGCTTCTCAATCAAAACGACTATACGGGCATTCGTAGCACCTGAGTGCACGCTCATGTGCCCAAGACCGCTATGGACCAACATCGTGCGCGAACTTCATCGCCGCGGAGGCAATCGCCACGAGGCGGGCGTGTTTTTGCTCGGTCACGAAAGCGAAGGTAAGCGCGTCGTCACCGGCGCCATCTATTACGACGAACTCGCCCCGCCGGCCTACGAGAGCGGCGTCTGCATTCTGCATGCGCCGGCGTTCGCCAAGCTCTGGTCGTTATGCCGCGAGCGTGGCGTAAGCGTGGTGGGTGATGCTCACACACATCCCGGCGCCTCCTATCAGAGCGAGTCCGACCGCAAGAATCCGATGGTGGCGCGTGCCGGCCACGTCGCGATCATCATTCCTGATTATGCGCGGGGCGGCCCCGATACGCGCCGCCTCGGGGTCTACGAATACCGCGGCAATCACGCCTGGACAGATCGCTCACCACGCGTCGGCGGCAAGCATTTTTTCTACGCCGGACTATGGAGCTAGCGCCGATGCCGGAGAAACTTGACCATCAGAATTTGCATCGCACTGCGAAGTACTTCATGGACAGCGGCCGCGCGGACAGCGCCGACGAGGCGCTGGCCATTCTGCAGGGCTTTGGTCTCAACATCGTGCTGGCCCCTGGACTATCGCCCCGCCGCGATTGTCAGATTGCGGTGCTGACATTGGTGACTTTGGCGCGGCGGACCCTACTAGGTGGCGTCAACGTTGTTGTTCTTGAAGACGCGCCACTCGCAGCGCCGCTCGCCGCTGCGGCGACTTTCTCCGCCGCCGTCCTCGAACTCGGAGGCAAAGTTACGCAACAGGCCCACTGCGATTGGCCGGACGCTACGATAGGCGCTGTGCCGCATCGAGAGGGAGCACCCGCGCACTGGCGTTTGGGTTGGCAGGGTTGGCGTGGCTTTGTGACTCCCGCCCGGATCGACGCTTCAACGGATGACGCCGCCCTGCCGATCGCACCCGCAGTGGCGGCGGCTGCATGCGTGTCGGAGGCGTTTGCATTCTTTACCGGTGATCATCCGATGGCTGGCAAAAGGTGCGCAGGCCTATCGCTTTGGCAACCGGGCGCGGCTGTTTTAGAGGCGGATGCGAGCGAGCCCAACCTCACATTTCTTCCCAGCCGCCTTTGGTTGGTCGGGTTAGGAAACTTAGGCCAGGCCTATGCGTGGTTGCTGGCGTGCCTCCCCTATCGAGAGCCGCGCGAATTAGAGTTGATGCTGCAAGATTTCGACGAGTTAGCACCGTCCAATGACAGCACATCAGTTCTGTCCTCCCTAGCCGCCGTGGGCCGCAAGAAGACGCGCTGGGTCGCAGCGTGGCTCGAACGCGTCGGCTTCGACACCCTCATCTGCGAAAGGCGGTTTTCCAGCTCGAGTCGCCGCGCGCCCGACGAGCCCGCCGTCGCTTTGTTCGGCGTCGACAATGCGCTCGCCCGCTCCGCCATCGAAGACGCTGGTTTTGAACTGGTCATCGAGGCAGGACTCGGCGCTGGTGTGAATGCATTCCGCAACCTATCGCTCCACACATTTCCGGGTCGGCTGAAGGCGCGGGACCTTTGGCGTGAAACCGGCAGCGCTGCGCCCAGCGTCGCCGATTTGCCCGCTTATGAGCGAATGCGGGCCGATGGTTTGGAAGAGTGCGGTCTCATCCAAATGGCGTCGCGGACGATCGGCGTGCCTTTTGTCGGCCTCCTGGCGGGTGCTCTAGTTGTCGCTGAGGTGCTCCGGCGTCTTCACGGCGCGCCTGGCCTAGAGGTTCTTTCGGCGTCAGCGACCAACCTCGACGATATCGAACTCGTCACTTCTCACTCTGAGCCATACTCGTTTGGCCACCTGGTAATATAGCAGGGTTCGCTGTCAGGATCTCCACGGCTACGCGCTTAGCGGATAGTCAGTTGCGTCATCGCTGCGAACGAGCAAAAAAATTGCCGCGCTCGGCAGCGAACAACGAATCTACGCAGGCTAATATCGGAGCGCGGCCCTTACCGCGATGTGAGGATCATCCCGTGTCTGAAGAAGAAGAACACCACTGCGACGCTGAGCTGTCCCGTTTGGTTCGGGACCTAGTCAACCGGCGCGATTCGGCATCCGTTATTCCTCGATCGAAAGTTTCACACAACGAATGGCAACCGGAGCTTCACGCGTGCCATGCAAACGTTGAGCAGTGGGTGGCGCTGAATACGGGGCTTGTCGCCGTAAGGGGCTGGCTGGCTTTCGATCTGCGCGCTGCGATTGCGTTTGGGCAACCGGGGCGCCTCGAATTCCTAGCGCATTCGGTCGTGGAGAGCGCGGATGGCGTGCGCGCCGATATCACTCCGGTGCCGGTGGATGCCGGGCTGTATCCGTTTATAGAGCATGCCAATGAAGACCTCGACTTCGAGCAACTGGTATCGGAGAGAGGCGTCATCCGTTTGCGGGCTTATAACAGCGGCCTCCTCACGTTCACCACCAACAACGCCTCCCCCAGTTGAGACCTTCGCCTTGGCAAAGGTCGGACGCAGGACGCATGAGTTGGCGTGGTCCGTCTTCAATTGCTTCGTGGCTACGCCTTCTTCGGCCGATGCCTAAGCCTAAGCCCGTCACGGTCACCAGCGAGCGATCATACTTGTGGGCAGCCAAATGTCCGCTTGAACGCATCCAACTGCCGACGAAATGCCTGCTTATGCCCCACTCCGGAAGTCGACCAACCGGTTAACAGCCGGTTTCTCTACCGCGGAGACGAACGTCCGCTTGCGCTACTCAGTCCCCGCAACTGGATGCCCGCTTCTGCCCCGAAGCCGACGTTGGGTGCGCGAAAGCGATCGACGCCCGCAGGGCCGAGACGCGGATAACCTCCGAAGCGCGCGGCTCGGTTCACGAGAGCGCGTCCCGCGCGCCGCGCGGGTTCGCCACATCACGAAATCTGTCTCTTCGGCTTCAACTTCTCCAAGCTGTAGACAAGCGCATCCAGATCCGTCGCTGAAAGCGCTGCGACCTCTGCCTTAGTGTAGAACGGCTTCGAGACTTCCACATAAACGCGAGGCGGATGCTTCCTGTGCTGTTTGCAGAACTTGCACGATAGGCGCTTCGCGAGATCAGCGACGCGTCCCTCAGTGCCGTAGAGCTTCAACAGCTCGATCGCCGTAAAGAGCTTGCCGCGAGCACAGCCGGTGCAACCGAAATAGAGCCCGCTCAGTCGCCCGAGCTGGCCAAACTTCACCGGCACTTTCTCCTCGTAGCCCACGCGCTGCACTCGCATGCCGATCGGAATGGTCAGCGTCCTCGCAGAGACCTCTTGCACGCTCAACCAATTTGTGCTTGTTTTGTTCTCGCACTGGGGACCGATTGGCGTCAGCCAATCACGTCGAGACATTAGCGCCCTTTTCTTCAACGCTTGAAGAAGGCGCGTCTCATCATGGGCCGTCTCTATCTGACCGCACGCGAGTATAGAGCGCTGCTGAAAAAGCAGAACGGCGCCTGCTGCGTCGATGAGTGCGAAGCGACCGAAGGTCTGATCGGCGAACATTCGACGCCGAACACATGGCGGCGCGCCAAGCCCGACCAGCTCATGTGCGCGCGGTGCCATAAGGTCAAAACGCTTCGCGACATCAAAAACATTTGGAAGGTGAAGCGCCTCAACGGTGAAGCGCTGTCGCAATACGAACGCCGCCGTCGCTATGGCGCCCAGTTGCGCGGCCGGCCCTTCCAATCGCGTGACGAACGGCCCGGAGCTTCACGATGGAAGCGTTAGTGGTCGCACTGGCCGCGTTGGTCGCTCTGCTGCTGATAGACGCCGGCTACGGGATTGCGGTCAGCTTGATGCGCTGGACGCCAGTTCTCATCGTTGGCGCCGCGATAGGCTGGTTCGCACATCGCGAGGGGCTTGGTTCCATAGAGGCGCTCGCAGCCGGCACTCTGGCGAGCATGGCGGTGCGCCACCTCCTGCGGCGCGCCGAGGAAGCGTGCGGCTGGAACGAATAACCTAGTTGCCACCCTCGCGGGCGCCGGCAGACCGTAGAGCGTCGCCAATTCGGCGTCCGCCAATTCTGCAGGTCGCAATGACGCGATCGTGCGAAATTACGCGGCCGCTGCGGCCCCGCGTGGCGACGCACTGGACATCCCGTCCCATCGCCAGACGCTCAAGCGCAGCCTTGGCATCCTCCCCGCCTTGGGCGTGGAGCTCAGGCGCATTGAAGTCTGCGAGACGCACTTCGATCCAAGTCGAAGGGTCCGAAGAATTGCCGACACAGAGGCTGTCGCCATCGCCAATGTACCTAACCTGACCACTAAAGGTCTCGCCTGC
>CAYUOC010000007.1:0-25448 GCA_964446305.1 uncultured Terricaulis sp.
CGGCCCGGTTTCCGAACCGAACGTCATCCCGTTCATCGACATTCTGCTCGTGCTGCTGATCATCTTCATGGTGACGGCGCCGATCCCAACCGTCGACATCCGCGTCGACCTGCCGCCACCGAACCCGGTGCCGATCCGATTGGAGGGCTTAAACCCGACAATCGTTGGCGTCCGCGAAACGGCGGCTGGTCTGGCGATCTACGTCGACGAAGAGGTCGTGCAGATGTCCAACCTCGGTGATGTCACGCTGACGCATGCGATCCGCAACAATCCGGCGCTCGATACGCAGGACATTTTCGCGGAAGCACGCATCTTCGTGCGCGCCGATCAAACCACGGCTTATGGCAACGTCGTCGACGTCATGAGCCGGCTTCAGGAAGAAGGCTTCGTGAAAGTCGGAATCTTCGCTGAACTAGCGAGCGAGGGATAAGACGATGGTAGGTCTTCGCCTTATTTCGCTCGGCTTGGCGGCGTCAATCTGTCTTGCGCTCGTCTACCTGGCGGTCACGCAGCGTTTCAGCGCGATCACTGATCTCTTCGAAGATCAGGACGCGGTGAAGGTGGAAATCGAGGAAGAGGAAAAGCCGCCTCCGCCTCCGCCTCCGCCGCCGGATCGTCCGCCGCCGCCGCCGCCGCCTGAGCAGCGCGTGCCGCCGCCGGATCTGTCTGCGCCTCCGACGCCGACGCCGATCCCGGTTGCGGTCGACCCGCCGCCGGCGCCGCCGACTCCTTCTGTCATCACCAACCCGGTGTGGCTGGAGCAGCCGAACGCCCGTGACTTCTCGCGCTACTATCCAGAGCGCGCGCAGGAGCGGGAAGTGGAAGGCCGCGCGACGATCGAATGTATCGTCAACGCGGACGGCCGCTTGAACTGTACGGTTACGTCGGAAGATCCGCCGGGCTACGGCTTCGGTGAAGCAACCATCCGGGTGTCCCGCCACTTCCGCATCGCGCCGGCGACGCGCGACGGCGCGGCGACCTCGGGCGGCCGTATTCGCCGGACCATCCGGTGGGTGTTGCCAGACTAACAGAGGCGCTGTCTGCGCAGCGGCGACGCTGCTATGACCGCGACATGAACGACGGCGTGAACACAACGCCAGAGCAAGCCGCGCGATCCTTGAGGGTCGTGCGGCTTGTGTCGTTTGCGGCGTCCGCCGGACTTGCGGTGGGCGTGTTGTTTGCATTGGCGGCGTTGCGCTACGCGCTGTTCTGGCCCGAGCCGGACGTGTCGCGCGTCGTGCTGAGCGAGATTGCGCGTCCGCCGGCGCTGGAGACGCCGCCGCCGCAAGCGCCCGCGCCGCGAGAGTCGGACGCGCCGCAAACGTTGCCGGCGCCTGCGCCAGCGCCCGAGGCGCCGGTGATCAGCGAACCCGTCGTTGTTACTGATCCCGTATGGGTGGAGCGGCCGCGCAATCCGGAGCGCTTCTATCCGCGCGAGGCCTTCATGCAGGATATCGGCGGCGAGGTCGTGCTCGACTGCGATGTCGGACTGAATGGACGCTTGAACTGCATCGTCGTTTCGGAAACGCCGGAAGGGCGCGGGTTTGGTGAAGCGGCGCTTCGTATTGCGGGCGCGCATGTGATGCGCCCACCGATGCGCAACGGCGTGCCTGCGCTGGCGCGCTATCGCATGGTGGTGCCGTTTTCGCCGAGCGGGTGAGTCAATCGCGCAAGCGTGATCGCAGTCGCGCGTGTGTGAATATCGGGCGCACACGAACGAGCACATGCTCCTCTCAAGCTGGCGCGAGACCGGCTGTCAGAGCAGGGAGTGCGAAGTATGACTCACACAATTGGTGTGCGCGCGGCGTCGTTCATGACCTCGGCGGCGCTTCTCGGATTGCTGGTCGCAGCGGCGTTCAGCGTGTCGATCACATTGCAGGCCGCCACGAGCGGCCCACCGATAATTTCCGTGCCGCTCGTTGAGCGCCCGCAAGAGCCGCCGCCTGTCACGCCTCGCGAGACGCCGCCGCCGCAGCGGCCGATACAGGAAGACAGCATGCTCGATCTTCCGCCAATCGCGCCGCTCGACCCAGACGCCCCGCCGCAAACGACGACGATCATCTTCCCGGATGCCGCCCCCTCCGAGATCACAAATCCGCGATGGCTGCGCCAGCCGCGCGACTTGGCGCGCTATTACCCGCCGCGGGCGCTAGCGCGGGAAATTCCGGCGGTGGTGTCGCTTGATTGCTTGGTGGACGTTGGCGGCGCTCTGCACTGTTCGGTGCTCTCTGAAACGCCATCTGGCTGGGGTTTTGGCGACGCCGCGCTCAGGATTTCACGCGATTACAGGATGGTCCCGGCTATGCGTGGCGGGCAGGCGGTGGAGGGCCGCTACCGCATGCGGGTTCCCTTCGAAGTCCGGTAGCCCGCGTGGGGAAATGCGAAGCCAATCACCGCATTTTAGCCGTGATTGGCTCGCAAATGCCGCGACTGAGGGATAGAACCACGCGTTCTGGACTGGAGACAATGACGATGAAAGTTCTGTTCGGCGCGACCGCCGCGCTTATGCTGATGGCGGCGCCGGCCCTCGCCCAGACGACTCTGCCCCCGCAATGCAATTTCACAGCGCCGCCGGCGATCCCGGACGGCGCCAACGCGACCAATGCGCAAATGACCCAAGCGCGTGAAGCGCTGGCGGCGTGGCGCACCGCGCGCGAGGCTGAGCTGGCTGCCTGCAACACAGCGGCACAGCAGCTTCAAGCTCAAGCGCAAGCGGCGGCTAACGCCCACAACGCGGGCCTCGCTGAAACCAACACGACGATCACGCGCTTCACGGAAGAGAACACCGAATACGGTGCGCGCGGCTCGACCAGCGGGCGCCGTGAGCGCGGCAGCATCACGAACTAATCTTAGACGTAAGTCGAGGATCTGAAGCGCGCTGGCAGAAATGCTAGCGCGTTTCGCTTTGTGTGGTCTCGCGCTGAGCCTGGACTGGCGCGTACCCCCAAAGTGGCGTCAGGATTGCCAGCGCAATTGCTGCGATGGCCAGTCCAATGGCAGGTGCGAAGGCGGCGGCGCGTGGTCCGAACTCGCCGGCGGCAAAGCCGACCAGCGCCGAGCCGATTGGCGCGCCGCCCATGAAGCCCATCGAGTAAACCGCAAGCACGCGGCCTAGGTAACGTTGACCGGCGGCGCTCTGGACGATGGTGCGGCTTGTCGAGATGGCGACGCCCGCGACCAGACCCCAGATCACGACAACAACAGCAAAGAGAACGAACGGCTTGTGAAAGCCGAACGTGAACAGCGCCGCCGCGCCAATGAGATGCGAGACGATGAGGGCGCGTCCGGGCTGCAGCAATGGCTTCAGGCGGCTGAGCACAACGGCCGACACGAAGGAAGCGCCCCAAAACAGGGCAAACAGCGTGCCGAGCTGGCTGGCCTGTGCGCGCGCGTCGCCGCCGTAATATTCGCGGACGATGAGCGGAAACAGAACCTGGAAAGAACCAATGACGAAGACGCCGACATAGGCTGCGGAAATCAGCATCGGCGACATGACCGGATCGCGGAATGAGTAGGCTAGGCCTTCGCGCAGGTCGCGGAGCGCGCCTTGAAGCGTGCGTTCGTGCCCGTGCGGCTTTGGCGCCTGCAAGCCTAGGCAGATGGCGGCGCCCGCCGCAAGCGCTAGGGCTTGCAGGGCGAGGTATGGGGCGGGGTTTGATCCGGCGAAACGCGCGGCGAGAATGCCCGCGATCTGCGCGCCGATTTGGACCGCGGTGGTAACTGCGGCTGCGGTGGCGATGGGCGTGTGCTTCCCGAGTTCTGCCTCACGCGCGACGATGCCGTTTAACGCAGCGTCGCGCACTGGCATCATGAACGCCGCGCAGCAACCGACGATGATGGCGTAGCCAATCAGCAGTTCGTAGGTGAGCGCTCCCGACATGACGATGCCGCAGAGCGCCATGCTCATAAAGGCGAATGCGACGTTGAGCTTTGCAAGCGTGGGTCCAGCGCGCGCGCGCTCCGCTAGCAAGCCGCCAAACAACAAGAGGCAGAACATCGGCGCCGACAACGCCGATTGCGCGAGGCCGATGCCGGCAGGCGTCGCGCTCAGCACAAATGCAACCAGCGAAGGGAACAGCACGAACTGCATCCCGAACGCGAAGAAGTAGCAGGCGACGAGCGCGTAATAGAGGTTGAGTTCGGACGCTATGCCCAAACCGGGTTTGCGCCCCTGGTCCGCCCCTGGTTCCATGGGCTTTTGCCATAGTGGGCGAGGTGGCGCGGGTCCAGTGCGCAGGTCGTTGACGCGAGCTTAACGCGCGCCGTGCTGGCTGGTGCGATGGCGCTGCCGAATCAGCCTCGGGTCGATCTGTCTGACCCACCGCAGCCGCTGGAACTTACCCAGCAGCACACACCGCGCGCGCGTCACGCGCTGGTGCAGCGCCTGTGCGAGATTGTGTCGTGGCCGGAGACGCGGCTGCCGTCCTACGAGCGCCAGTTGGCGGCGGACATTTTGGTCGACTTGTTGCGGACCAGCAATGTGGAGCTGCGGCGTCGATGCGCGCAGGGACTGGCGCGCGTGAACGATGCGCCGAAAGCGTTGTTGCGCTATCTGGCGCGCGACGAGATCAGTGTAGCGCAGCCGCTGCTGGAGCATGGCGCCGGTTTCGACGATGCCGATTTGATCGCAACGGTTCGCGCCGGTGTTGCCTGGCACTGGCTCGCCATTGCGAAGCGTCGTGGGCTGGGTGAACCGATTACCGACAGCATCCTGCAGACCGGCGATGTCGCAGCGATGGAAGCAGTGTTGCGCAACCAAACGTCGCGGCTGTCGACGCAAGGTGTCGATCTGGTTGTCGCGAAATCGCGGCAGGCGTCGAGTTTGCCGGCGTTGCTTGTTCCACGTCCGGAATTGAAGCCGACGCAAGCGCTCGTTTTGTTTTGGTGGGCGGGTTACGAGGCGCGGCTGCAGATCCTTCGCCGTTTCGCGGTGGATCGTCAGGTGCTGATCCAAGAGCTCGGCGAGGTCTTCAAGCTGGCGGCGGCGGAAGGTTGGTCCGACGCTGACACGCGCAAAACCCTGCAGGTGATCGAGCGGCGTCAGCGCAACCGGGCGGCGGCGGCGCAGAGCCCGTACAAATCACTCGAAGGCGCGCTTGCAGCGGCGGAGAGCGGCCTGGATCGTGCGCTCATTCATGAAATCGCGCATCTCGCCGGCGTAAAGCCGACAACCGCCGCTCAGATTTTTGCGGACGCGGGCGGCGAGGCGATTGGTGTTTTTTGCAAGGCGGTTGGCCTGAAGCGTCCGCTGATGATCGGGCTGTGGAGAGCGTTGCGGCGCCCGAACGGCGATCCCGATTCAACCGACAATTCGCTCGGCCGCGCTGTCTACGTATTTGACACATTGGCGACAGCGAAGGCGCAGACAGTGTTGCGGTACTGGAACTGGTCGTTCACCGCCGACGCCGCCGGAATTCAGCACGAAACCTACGGCAACGATGTGCTGGAATTATCGTTGGCGCGTCGCAACGCCGCGCTGCTGTTCGGCCGTAACGGCTGAGTCTGACGCGCCGTTAAATCTGGCGAATCCGAGAGGGCGGAGTTAAGCCTTAGCGCCGCGCGATGGCGACGCGGGGAGGCTCACAAATGCTTCACGCCGCAGCATTGCTGGGTGGTCTGCTTGTCCTGTGGATACTGGTCACGCAACGCGCGAGTTCTCCACAGGATTGGGTGATCGCTGGGATCGCGGCGCTGGTGTGCGTTTTGGTTGCGCTGCGCTTTGGCGGATCAAGCCGCGCGTTTGCGCGCGCGCCACGTTTGTTCGCGTTGAATATCGCGCGGGCGGGCGCCGTCGTGCGCGGGACGCTTTCGACCTTGCGCGCCGCGGTCTCGGCTGACGTTACGATGAAGCCAACGCTGGTGCGCGTGCGTTCACGGGCGCGGGGCGTCGCGGAGCGCGCCTCGTTCGCGAACATGATCAGCGCGACGCCGGGCATGGCGGTGGTGGAGACCGACGCCGACGGGTTGCTGGTTCACGTCATCAATGAAGACGCGATTGACGCCGCCGATCTTGGCCGTCTTGAGGATATGGTTGTGGGCGGAGGACGCAAATGACGGCGCTCGCCGCCGCGACAGGCGTTGGCATCGCTTTGCTGCTGTGCGTGGTGCGGCTCTTCGTAGGGCCGACCCTGTATGACCGCACGCTCGCGGCCAATGGCATGATTATCAAGGTTGCGATCATCATCGCAGCGATGGGCGTCATGGTGGGCGGCGGCGCGTTCGTCGACGTGGCTGTCGCGCTGGTGTTGGCTTGCGTGGTCGTGAACGTGGCTGTTCTGAAATTCTTCCGGTCGCGGACGCTGCAAGCGCCGCTCGCGCGGGCGGAGGAGGCGTGATGGAGGCGGTGGGCGCTCTCGAAGTCATTCGCCTCGGCGCGTCGGGGCTGGTTGTGGCGATCGGCCTGGTGTTGATCGCTGGCGGGGCGCTCGGGCTGCTGCGTTTTCCTGATCTCTACACGCGTTTGCACGCCGCGAATGTCGCCGACGTTGTCGGATCTGTTGTCGTGGTTCTGGGGCTCGCCGTCGCCGCGCCAGATTGGGGCGTTGCGCTGAAGCTCTTGCTGCTTGCGGCCTTGCTGATCGCGGTGGGCCCGACGTTGACGCATCTCGTGGCGCAGACAGCGCATGCGGCGGGGTTGGCGCCGATTTCGGGGCAGTACGCGGCGCCCCGTCCGGGCGCGACCCGGCAGAGCACGCCGCCATGATCGCCGCGCTTCCTTGGCTCGCGCTCGCCTTGATCGTTGTTGCGACTGCATCAGCAATCGGGGCGTTGCTTGCGCGCTCGCTGTTCGTGACGTGCACGCATGTCACCGCCGCCGGCGTCGCTTGTGCGGCCGCGGCGATGTTGTTGCGCGCGGGCGATGGCGCGTTGGCGTTTGCTGTGTTCGCGGCGGCCTGGTCGCCGGTCCTGCTATTGGCGGCCATGTTGCTGAGCGCGCGATCGACCAAGAGCGTGCGCCGCAGCTTGCCTTGGGTGAGCCTGGTGAGCGCGGGCGTGGCGGCGACGGCCATCTGGTTGCCGCTGCTTGAGTTGCGTGGCGCGACGCCTGCGCCGGCTGCGCAGCCGGTCGCGGCTTTGAGTTTCTGGCTGGCGCCGATCGTGTTTGCGGCGGTTGTCGCTTGTGTCGGCGCGCTTGGGTACGGCGAGCGTGGCGCGCTCACGCGCAGGGCCGAGCCATGAAGGGCGCGCAGGTTGTGATCGCGGCTGCAGCGCGGTTCTTCACGCCGCTCATGGCGCTGTTCTCGTTGGCATTGCTGGTCACGCGTGCGCCTGGCGATGGCATCGGCTTTGTCGCTGGTCTCGCGTTTGGAATGCTGCAGGTCCTGCACGCCCTGACATTTGGCGCGGACGCGGCGCGGGCGGCGTTCCCGCCGCCGATCGCAAGGCTTGCCTTGGCGCTGGGGTTGGCCGCCGCGTGTGCGGGCGCGGGTTTGCCTGGTTTTGCCTATGCAGCTCAATCGATCGAGGCCGGCGTGTTCGTGCTCACCGTCGCTGGCGTTTCGCTCATTGTGCAGACGCTTTTCGGCCGCGCGCCGACATTGCGGGACGCGGAATGGTGACGGCCGCTGTGTCGTTGGAGCCCGTGCTGGCCGCTGGCGCGATCGCGCTGGTTGTCATCGGTGGGGTGGCTGCGTTGCTGCTGGCCAATGTGGTGAAGCGCATTGCAGCGCTGATCATCGCCGGCTTCGGCGCGATTGTCGCCCTGGCGGCGCTCGGGGCGCCGGACAGTGCGCTGGTCGTCGGCGTCGCAGTGGTGTTTGCGCAGACTGTTGTGGGCGTGGCCATACTGGTGCGTCTCCAGGAGAGTTACGGCGCTATCGAGGCATCGGAGATCGACGACGCCGACGGCGATGAAGACGCCCGGGATCCCGTGCAATGAGCGCTGCCTACCTCGGGCTCCTGCAGACGCATGCGCCGCTGCTGATGATCGTGACGCCGCTCATCGGCGCGGCGCTCGCGTTGATCAGCGGTTCGGCGCGTTTGGCTTGGCTGGTCGCCTGCTTGAGCGCGGGGTTGGCGGCGTTCATCGGGCTCGACTTTGCGGCGCGCCTCTTCGGCGCCGCTGGTGATCTGGCGATCGCGGCGGTCGAACCACAGTTTCATACTGATGGCGTTGGCGTGTTTGCCGCGGCGCTGATTGCGCTGATGCTTGTGTTCGCGACGACTGCCGTGGGCGCGTCGCTGAAGGATGCCGGCGCCAAGGAGGCGCCACTCTCGCTCGCGTTGCTCTTGTGTGCGGCGTCGGGATGGATCGGGGCGCTTATGGCCCGCGACACCATCGCCATGATCGCAGCGGTGGAGGCGGCGTGGCTGGCGGCGGTCGGATTGACCGCCGTGAACGCAGTGCGCGAACGGGCGCCGTTAAATGGCGCGCTGCGTATGTTGAGCATTGGCGGCGTAGGGGCCGCGCTCATGCTGCTTGGTGCGGCGATGCTCGGGCGCGCAGCGGGCGGGTTCGCACTCGATGCGTTGCCATTAGCGCACATTCGTATGCCAAACCTCGCGGGCGCCGGCGCGGCGTTGGTGGCGCTGGGGCTCGCGGTCAAGGTTGGCGTCGCGCCTCTTCACGCTTGGAACGCCGCCGCGCTGGGACGAGCGAATCCGATGGTGATGTTCGGCGTGGGGATGCTTGGCGTACTGGGCGCCCTGAGCGTGCTTTGCCGTTTCGCCGCATACGCGATCACGGCGCCGGAGATCGGCGCTGCGATGTCGGCGGTTCTCGCGGGCTTGGGCGCGGTGAGCGTCGTTGTTGGCTCGGTGCAGGCTGTCGGCGCACGCAATCTCCTGCGGTTGGCCGCTTATGCCGGCGTGTCGCAAGTGGGATGCGTTTTGTTAAGCGTGGGGCTTGGTTCGCCTGCCGGCTTCGCAGCGGCGTTGATACAATTGGTGGCGTTTGCAGCGGCGGCGCTTGCGTTTTACGGCGGCGCAGCAGCGGGGCGCGTGCAGTCGCTTGTGATGCTCGATGGCTACGGCCAGCGCGCGCCGCTTGCGAGCGCCGCCATCGCAGCGGGCGCGCTGAGCCTGATGGGTGCGCCGTTGACCATTGGCTTTCTCGGACGCTGGCGGTTGGTGGAGGCAGGTGTTGGCGCGGGCTGGTGGTGGGCCGCGGGGCTGGTGATCTTCGCCTCCCTTGCTGGGGTCTTCTACGGCGGACGATTGATTGAGCGCATGTACTTCCGCCGGGCGAATACGACCTACGCGGGCGAGGGCGGCGTATGGCGCGTGGCGCTGGCGCCGGCATTGTTGGCGGCGATCGCCGCCATCGCGCTCGGGTTTGCGCCGGTATTCCTGTTGCGCGCCGCCGGCATCGCCTCGGGCATGATGACGGGGACAGGGGCATGAACGCGGAGATTGCTCTTCTCGTCGTGCTCGGAGCGCCGCTGCTTCAAGCAGCGCTGGTGATGTTGCTGCAGAAGCCGCCAGGCCTGCGCGATCTCATCCATATCGCTTTCTCGCTGTTTGCCGCGGGGTGTGCGGCCTATCTCGTCAGCGCCGTGGCGCATGGCGAAACCGCGCGCCTTGTGTTGGCGCGGCCGTTGCCGAATGTGGACCTGGCGTTCGCGATCGACCCGCTGGGCGCGATGATGGCGGCGGTGCTGACGGGGCTGGGCGTTCTGCACGCCGTCCATTCGGCGGGCGTGGTTCGCGCCAAGCAGGAGAAGGCGCCGGCGCGGCTGCTTGCCTTCATCGCGCTTTCGATGGCTGGCGTTTGCGCCGTCGCGTTCTCGGCGAACTTGTTCAGCTTCTTCGTGGCGTATCAAGCGTTGGCGCTGGCGGCGTTTCCGCTCGTCGCGCATCGCGGTGACGATGAGGCGCGTCCGGCGGCGCGCGCATTTTTGGCGATGCTGTTGGCGAGTTCGATCGGCCTCTTCTTGCCCGCGATGATCTGGACGTACGCGATCGCTGGGGCGCTGGATTTCCAAGCGGGAGGCGTGCTGGCGGGCCGCGTTGATGCCTTTACCGCGAACGCGCTGCTCGTGCTCTTCGTGTTAGGCATCGCGATGGCGGCGATCCCGCCGATGCATAGTTGGCTCCCTGCATCGAGCAGTGGGCCTTTCCCCGCGCTCGTGGCTATTCAGGCTCTCGCGGTCTTGCCTGCGGGCGGCATCGGCATCCTCAAAGTGGTGACATTCGTGTTCGGGCCGGCGATGGAACAGACTGTCATCGCCTCACGGGCGCTGATGGTGCTCGTTGGCGTGGGCATGGTCGTCGCCGCTTTGATTGCGCTTTCGCGGCAGGATATCCGCGAACGCTTGGCCTACTCGTGCATGGCGCAATCACTGGCCGTTGTGATGGGCGCCTTGTTGGCGCTGCAGCCAAGTCCGTTCGCGGCGGCTGGCTTGTTTGCGGCGGCGTTGCAGGTCGTCGCTCTCGCGTGTGCGTCCGCAACGTTGCTCATGGCGGCGGGCACGACGGCGGCGATCACGGGACGGACAAAGATTGCCGACTATGCGGGACTTGGCCGCGTGATGCCGTGGACATTCGCGGGCTTCGCGATCGCGTCGGCGAGCATGATCGGGATGCCGCCGTTCGCCGGCGCGTGGGCGAAGCTTTGGCTGATCACTGCCGCCGCGGGCTCGGGGCTCGTGTGGGCCGCCGTGCTCGCGAGCGTTGCAGCGATTTTGACCTTCACCCATCTCGGCCCTCTCGCCGCGAACGCGTTGGCGGCGCGCGCGCCAACGGACGCATTCAAACGGCCGGATGGCGCTTCGATCTTGCTCGCGGCGCCCGTCATTCTGGCTGCTGCGGCGACGCTTTCGCTCTTGGTGCTGGCTGATTCAATCGCTGTGTACCTTTCGCCGATTTGGAGCCCGGGGGCGCCATGAGTCGAACTCTGCCTCCGCCACGCAGCGGCATCACCGGCTTGCTGTTTGTGTTCTGCCTGACGGCGCTTCTGTTGGGGCTTAGCTTCGACATTGGTGCGGCCGCACGCCTGCCGTTCTGGATTGGGGATCAGCCGGCGGCGGCGGCGGCTGTCGGGATTGCAGCCATTCTGGTCGTGACGTTGGTTGCGCAGGCGGCGCGGTTCGCGCTTCGACGCCGGCGCGCCGCAAATGAGGAGAGCAGCGATGCCGGCTCTCACACTTAATCCCGGCTTCGTTCCGCTCATCGCCGCATTGCTGGTGTTGGCGATGCCACGGACGATGCGTTCGCCAATGATCGTGGGGTCGGCGCTGGCCGCGTTCTGGCTCTTGCTTGATCACGAGTTCGGCGCGGCGTCAGCGATGGCGCAGATGGGCTTGCCCGTCGTGCTGCTCAATCTGGACGAGTTGAACCGCATCTTCGGCATTGCTCTGCTGATCGCACTCATCGTGATCGGCATTTATTCCGGGGCCCGGCGCAACCGATATGAGGATGCCGCGATCCTGTTGCTTGCCGGCAGCGCCGTATCGGCGTTGTTCGTGGGCGATCTGATCAGTTTCGTCGCAGCGTTGACGCTCGGAGGCTTGGCGGCGGCATGGGTGGTGTTTGCATCGCCGATTGAGGGTGCGAACAGGGCGGGCGCGCGCTTGCTGATTTGGCACGGGCTTGAGGGCCTGCTGTTTCTTGTCGGCGTCGCCTTCCATTTGTCGGCTGGCGCGCAGGCTTCGGTCGTCGGGCGCCTCGATATCACCTCCATCGGCGGCGGCTTCATATTCGCCGCTCTGATGATCCGCATTGGCGCGCCGATGGCGCATGTCTGGCTGAAGGATGTGGTCTCACATGCGTCGCCAACTGGCGCGGGCGCGCTTTCGGCGTTCACAACAATGGTGGGCGTTTATACGCTCGCACGGTTGTTTCCATCCGAACCGCTTCTCGTTTGGATTGGCGCGGCGATGATCGCCATTGGCGCGTTCTATGCCTCCGCCGAAGACGACGTTCGTCGCGCCGGCGCATATGGCTTGACCATGCAGACTGGCTTGTGCGTGGCGCTTGTAGGCGTTGGCACGCCGCTAGCGCTGGCCGCCGCTGAAGGGCACGCATTTGCTGCCATCCTGTCTTTCGTTGCGTTGCAGCTGATGCTGGGCGCGGTGCTTGAGCGGCATGGTAGCGTACGGATATCGCAACTCGCTGGCGTCGGCCGGACCATGCCGATTAGCGCGCTGTTGCTGATCGGTTGCGGACTCGCAGTATCGGCGGCGCCGGCCCTGGTGATGTTTGCGTCGCAAGCAGCGGCGCTTGAAGCCACGGCGCAATGGGACCTGCGATGGCTGTGGCTCGTTATTTGGGCCTCGCCCGCGGTTCTGTTGGTTTCGCTACTCCTGCGGCCCGCGCTTGCCGCCTACACGCCGTTGCGCGACGTGCGGCCCATCCGCGAGGCGCCGTTCTCGATGCTGTTGGGCGCGGGGCTCGCGCTTTTCTTGTGTTTTGCGGTTGGCCTCGCGCCGCGCTGGCTTTTCGATCTGATGCCGGCCGAAATCGCTTTTCAGCCGTTCGTGCTCGATCGCATCGCGCCTCAGCTGCAATTGTTGGGAGCTGCCGGCGTCGCGTTCCTGGCGCTGCGCGCAACGCGTGTCGTGCCGCGGGAACAAGGTGTGGAACTTTTGGACATCGACGCGATGTATCGCGGGCCGCTGGCGCAAGCTGGAACGTGGGCAGGTGTGTTGGCGCTCAGGGTCTACGGCGCCTGGCAGAGCTGGACGCGTCGCGTGTCGGGTGCGGCGGGCCGTGGCCTCCAGGTGCTCGCCGCCGCGTGCGACCGGCCCTATGCGCCCGCGGGAACTGCCGCGGTCACGCTTTTCTGCCTGGGCGCGGTGCTTTGGGTGATGTTCCTGGTGCGGTAGCAAAAGCTTAGCTGCTCATCGGACTTCCGGCGTTTCAACCTTCTCGTTTCTTTTACAGTGAATGTCCGTTGAATATTGACGGAACCTTTTCCCTTGCAAGACTTAGCTCTATACTCGTACTGTATCTGAGCTTCACTTGCAGGTAAGCAGCAGGAACGATGGAAAATCAGCGCGACTTGGTGCGCATGGCCGCGGAGATCGCGGCCGCTTACGTTTCGGCCAATCCGGTGCAGGCGCAGGATATCCCGGCGCTGATCCGGACGGTTCATAATGCCTTGCTGGAAGTCTCGGGAGTGACGGCGGCTGCGCCCGAGGCGACGCCGGAGCCTGCCGTTTCGATCAAGAAGTCGGTGACCGCCGATTACATCATCTGCCTCGAAGACGGTAAGAAATTCAAATCTCTAAAGCGACACCTGCGCACCCGTTACAACATGACCCCGGATGAATACCGGACGAAATGGGGCCTCGCGCACGACTATCCCATGGTCGCGCCCAACTACGCCAAGGAGCGCTCGAACCTGGCAAAGCGCATGGGACTGGGGCAGTCGCGAAAGGGCGGCTGACGAGCCTCCCAAGAGTGCATCGGAATAAAATCCTATAATTAGGAAAAAATCTATCCTACACCGTTGGGTAGTGGGCTAGTTTAGATAGGAAAGTAATCCGGTAGCAGCGTTCTCGTCTTGACCGATGCGCCGCTCGTCCCAAAGCTGTTGTAATGGCCAAGAAGGGCAAACGACCAGCCGACACGAATGCGCTCGCTAAGCGTATCGTTGATGTTGCGACCGGCGATGTGCCTGAGCGCGATCTGGAGGCACACGCGGGCCAGCGCGAGGGCGGCAAGCGCGGTGGCGCCAGTCGCGCCGAAAAGCTCACGCCCGCACAGCGTGAGGAAATCGCGCGTGCAGCCGCAGCGGCACGCTGGAAGAAGAGCTAAGCCGACTTCTTGCCCTTGTCCTTTGCTTCGGCTTCTTCGGCTTCAAGTTCGGCCACGTCATCGGTGAAGTCCAGAACCAGATTGATCGGCTCTTCGTCGGGATGCGTGTTGTTGAAGTGGTCGACGTCACACTTAGCGCGGTAGCAATCATCCACGATGGACTTACGCTTCTGGGCGGTCGCCTTGGCCATTAGCGAACGAGTAGCGCGGTCCGTATCAAACCAGAGCGACAGCTGCAGGCCTTCGTCATAAGTTCGAATGCATTGCTTTGCCCGGTATGTGATCCCGTCTTCGTCGGTGCGCATCAGCTGACGCAATGCATCGACTACTTGTCCGCGCAGGATTTTCCGAACGTCCTGCGGGCGCGGTGCGATTTTTCGATGCTCCAACGCCCATGCGACAAACGCATCAGGGTCGCCAGCACGGTCGCCCGTCATCGCTTCCCACTCGTCCCACGCACGTTCGACTTGCTCGTTAAACGTAGCCATATCTTGTACCTCTAAAGAACAGTGGCGGCGGTCGTTCCCCAACCGTCGACGTACTTCCAATCCATGAGATGTTTGCGCGCGCTGACCTGATACTTGCGCAGCCAGCCCCACTTTTTCGTCTTGTGTTGGATCTGACCGACAATGACAGCCGGGTGAATTTCCATGCGGGCTGCAAAGCCAAGCACGTCACGCTCTGAAATGAACGGCGCTTTGCGCGCAATAAACTTCATGATTTGTTCTTGCTGCACGCAAAAATTCGCGGCTTCCTTGTTCGCGTGAACTTCCTCCGGCGGCAGGTCGCTGGAATCGATATCCATCTCCGCATCGAACTCGTCGACGGGATTGAATTGCAGCGGATTATCGCGCCCATCGCCTTCAAGCACGTGTTCAATCTCGTGACGCAGCACGAAGCAGAAGTTATCCAAGCGATCGAGGCGCGTGGTCATGCCGATAACCGGCTGCGTATTCAGCCAAAGACATACGCCATCAATCTTTGATCGCGGCAGAGCCTCAACCAAAGCAAACCTCACCCCGCAGTTATTCAGGATGGCGGGGATTTTGGCGATGTCTTCTGGGTCGATCATGTGCGCGCGGATCGTAGGAAGCGATGCGCGCAGCTTCTCTTCAGAATAGAGCGGCGCCGACATCGTTTGCGCGATCTTCTTCACGCGATAAAGCCAAGCCAGCTGCACAGCAGTGGTCTCAGTGTAATCAGTCTTCTTGGCCGCAAAAGCGAACTCTTCTGCCTCGCTTCCAACGAACGGCACCTTGCTGAGTTTGTCGCATTCGAAGAAGCGCAGCATTTGCAGATCGAGCAGCGGCGCGTCCGTCTCTTCTATCCATCCGCGCTTTATCATGTCTCTGACGGGATAGACTGACTGCCATGTGGCGCGCGTCTTCACGCCTGGGTCCGCTGGCTTGGCGCGCTGCAGATCGTAGAGTTTTTGCAGGTTGGCAAAGAACTCGGCCGGGACGTCAAAGGCGTCACCAAGCGCCACGGCCATCTCCGGCGTGATCGCGCGGTTGCCGGTGAGGATCGGATTCAGCTGCTGCGGCGCGAGACCGAGGATGTACGCAAGATCAACCTGAGACCAGCCGCGCGCTTCCAGTTCTTCCAAGATGAAAGAACCGGGGTGGTCTACTAGCGAGGTGTTCGGGCGGGCGGGCATTAGTGGTAGTCCTCAATTCCTGTGATTGTGACGGTGGGCGGCGACTTCTCGTCGTCCAGCGTGAAGACCATTCGATACTGGTCGTTCAGCCGGATTGATCGCTCGCCCGCGCGGTCTCCTTTCAATTTCTCGTAGTGGAGCGCTTTCCAGTTGCGGAGCGTCCGCTCGTCTGGTGCTGCGCGGAGGGTAATGAGCTTCCGGCGCGCAGACTTGATAACCGCGACCGGCAGGCGCAGCTGCGCGGCCTCGTCGGTTTCAACCTTTGCCAGATCGGGGTCGCCAAAGACCACATCCATCTTCTCCGTTTAGCTTGCACGAATCTAATCGTCAACACGAATAAACGCAAGGCGTTAAACTGACCGGAATGCTTGACTGGTGAATAAAATTCAGCGATAAGGTTCTGCATGAACCGCCTGGATTCCAAGACGCGCGCTCTGGTTCTCCGTTGCCTAGTTGAGGGTAATTCGATCCGCGCCACGGTACGCCTCACCGGTGTGGCGAAAGCCACTGTAACCAAGTTGCTCGTGGATGCGGGGCGGGCTTGTTCCGAGTTCCAGGATTACGCGCTGCGAGACATCCCATCGCGCCGCGTGCAGGTCGATGAAATCTGGTCGTTCGTTTACGCGAAAGAACGCAACGTCGGGCGCGCCGTCGCTGCCCCCGAAGGTGCTGGGGACGCGT
The DNA here is from genome assembly GCA_964446305.1 of uncultured Terricaulis sp. GTDB lineage: Bacteria > Pseudomonadota > Alphaproteobacteria > Caulobacterales > Aquidulcibacteraceae > Vitreimonas. The sequence continues at coordinate 16,037 of CAYUOC010000007.1, forward strand.
GGACGTGGACCGCAATTTGCGCCGATACCAAGCTTGCGATCTCTTGGTTAGTCGCTGATCGCTCGCCCGAGGCGTGCACGGAGTTTCTGCGCGACACCTACGAACGGCTCGCGAACCGCGTTCAACTCACCAGCGACGGCTACGGCGCGTATATTTGGGCGATGCGCGAAGTGTTCGGCGAAAAGGTCGACTACGCGCAACTTACCAAGACGTTCGGCGCGCCACCCGAGAAGCAACCCTATGCGCGCTACAGCCCGCCAATAGTGACCGGCATTAAGAAAACCATCCGCTCCGGCAATCCCGACGACCGCCACATCAGCACGTCATACGTTGAACGCCAGAACCTCACCATGCGGATGCAGATGCGCCGCTTCACGCGTCTGACGAACGGCTTTTCAAAGAAGGTCGAGAACCATGCTTTCGCCGTCTCGTTGCACTTCATGTACTACAACTTCTGCCGCATCCATCAGACTCTGCGGGTTACGCCTGCTATGGCGGCTGGCATTACCGACAAGCTTTGGGACATCGACGCCATTGTGAAGCTGGTCGAAGAGAACGAAGAGCACACGCTGGTTGCGAAGCGCCAATCCGAAAGCCCAATTTGAAACTAGCCCACTACCCACCGTTGAGACGTTCGTATCCTGCCGAAAAGGCCGGAGAGCGGCTTCAATGGAGGAATGGAATGGGCGTGTTGGCGAAACGCGCGGAGGATGCGGCTGCGGCGGAGCTTGCCGCGAACGTCGTAAGCTACGCATTGGGCGTGCCGGCGGATTCGATCGTCGATGATGCGCGCGGGTGCTCGCAGACCGCATATGCCCGGCAACTGGCGATGTACCTGTGTCATGTCGGATTTGAGCTGAGCCTGTCGCGGGTCGCTTCGGCTTTTGGCCGCGATCGCTCGACTGTGGCGCATGCTTGTCACGCCATCGAAGACCGGCGTGATGAACCGCAATTCGATCTCTGGATGGCTTCGCTTGAGGCGATGATGCGTGCGGCGCCGGCGCCGCGAGTGCAGACGCGGGCGCAAGCATGAGCGCACGGCGTGTGGCGCGTGTGCTGGCGCGGTTGAGCACGGCGGAGGCAGAGTTGCGGGTCTGCGGTAATGGGCCGGACTACGGCGTGTTCTCCAGGCGTGACCGGCGACGGCGCGCCTTGTTGCGTCTGAGCGCAGCGGAGACGCGCACGCTTGAGTCTGAAGGGTTGATCGAAGCGGATGCTGCGGGCGTGTTCAGGTTAAGCGCGGCGGGCGAGGCGAAGGTCGCGCGCGATTGTGCCGCGCCTGGAGAAGAATTTCTCGCGCAACACGACGCCGTCGTACCTCGACATGTGATCGATGAGGATGGCGCTCTACGCACGGTCCGAGGGTTTGATGCGGAAGCGCCGATGCGCAAGCTGGCGGCCATGCGCGGGCCAAACGGTGAGCCATGGCTTTCGCAAGCAGAACTCGCGGCGGCCGGCAAGTTGCGCGCGGATTGGGCGGTCGGTGGGATGGGCCTCGTGCGCGGATCCGATTGGATGGCTGCGCCGATGGGCTCGTCGGCGCGCGGCCCCGCGAATGCACAGGAGATGGCGATGGCGAGGCGCTGCGACGCCCGCCGGCGGGTGGCGGACGCTCTCGCGCGGTTGGCGTTGCCGCTCAGGCGTGTTGTTGAGCGCGTGTGTCTGTACGAAGACGGCTTGGAGGCGTTTGAGCGCACGGAAGGTTGGCCGGCGCGGTCCGGCAAGCTCGCCCTGAAGCTTGGGTTGGCGCAACTCGCCGCCGAACTCTAGGCGTCGCGCGCTTCCTGCTGGATGCGGCTCATCATCGAGAAGAGGCCGTTGGAGCGTTGCGCGGTGAGGGCATCCTTGAGGCCAAGGCGTACAAATACCGCTTGAGGATCGACGGCTAGGATGTCCGCCGGCGTCTGCCCTGAGAAAATCCGCAACAGCAGCGCGATTTCGCCGCGTACGATGTGCGCCTCGGAATCGCCGCGAAAGAACAGCTTTTCTGGTTCGTCTGTGCGTGTGTCGCGCACCAGCCACGTCGGACTGGTGCAGCCTCGCACGCGATTGCTCTCGCTGCGCTCACTGTCGGCGAGCGGCGTCAGGCCGCGCCCAAGTTCGATCACATACGAAATGCGCTCCTCCCAGTCGGGGAGAAGCGCGAAATCGTCGACAAGTTCTTCGATCGTCTGATCGATGCTGGCCATGGGCTTCAGATGCGCCTTGCGGCGCATCTGGGCAAGGTCAGTCGCGGCCGCCGCCGTGACTGCCGGTCGGGGCCGGTGTCATGGCGGTAGCGTCGGGCTGAGCGACGGCGCCGATGCAGGTGCCGATATCGCGCAGGCCGTGCTGGCCGAGGCAGAACGCGTTTTCATAGCGGAAGCGGGCGGCTGACATGCATTGATAAAGCTGCAGCTGAGCCATCTCGAAGCAATCGCGCGAGCGCGGATCGGCGATGAGGCGGGTTACCGCGCTTTGGTTGGTGTCGACGGCGTCGAGCGCTTGCAGCGCTGCAACAGCAGCCATGCGGTCCAGTGCTTCACCGCGCGAGGCGTTCACGCGCCATTGGTAGCTCGCTTGCGTCGACGCAACTTCCACGACCTGGTCGCCGCCGCGGACGGCGTCCCAGAAGCGGCGCCCGCCGTACACGGAAGGATCGCTGGACGGCGAAAGGCTGAGCGGCGTCACGGAAAGGCGCGGCGCGACATCTTGCGGCACAGCGTCGGACGGCGCGCCGTCGCGACCGAGGCCGCGAATGCGCTGAACGCGTGCGGCCTGTTGCGGCGCAACCGCGTTGGCCCAGCGCTGACGCTGCAGCGAGTAGGCCATTTCCTGATATCGATCAGCGACGCTGATGATGCGGGCGCTGTCGGCGTTGGCGGAGGCCAGCAACATGTTCGTCGCTTCCTGACCGCCGCGGAGACCGCGCGCGTAAGACGGATCGACCGTCACCGCCCAAACGACCGCATCGCGGCCATAGTAAGCAGCGGCGTCGCGCACGCCTTGAACGAAGGCCGGCGATTGCGCGGCGGTGTTGGCGCCGTAGGCGACCCAACCGCGCGTCAGAGCATCGCGATTGTGACGGGCGACGCGATCCAGCGCCGTCTCAAGGCCGGCCGCGTCGCGCATCGTGGACGCGCGCAATTCAGTGACGTCGCTTTGGTAAGCGGCGTAGGCGGTAACCGCAGTCTGCAGGTCGACATTGCTTGCGCCAGCTTCCGTAGAAGCGGGCGTCTGTGCATTGGCGACGCCGAGAAGGGCGACGGCCGCGGTAGTAGTCCAGACCGCAAGGCTCCGCATCGGCTTCTGCTCCCTGATCCTAGATTGGTGAGTCCGCTTCCGAGAACGACTCATAGCGGGCACTCTCTCCCCCAGCGCGTTAAGAAGTCTTTTACTCGCGAGCCACGTTTCAGTGTCAACACAACAGCCCGTAACGCCAGGTGCAAAAGCAGCGCCAATGGCAGCCACGCTGGCTTTGGCTGGCTGGATTTGGGCTGCCGGGGTCGTTGCGGCTGCGATCGCCGGTGTTTTCGGCGGGGGAGAACGCCACGTCGTTGCGGCAGCCGCTGCATTAGCGTTAGCGCCGGCGCTCACAGGATTCATTCTGTTGCCGTGGAGCGGCCTGCGATGGGGCGCGTTCGGTCTCATTCTGGCTTGGTTAGTGGCAGTCGCCGGCTTGGTGGCGGGAACCGGGGGATGGGGTTCGCCGCTGGCGGTGGCTTTGGTTATCCCCGTACTTTTGGCGCGGACGCTCGGACGCTGGACCCGGCTCGCCGGAATGGGCGCGGTGGCGGCGTTCGTGGCCTCCGGCGTGTTTCCCTTGATGTATGCGGGGCTCGGCCGGTTCACCGTGGCGATGGCCGTCTGGTCGCTCTTGCTGGTGGTGTGGTTGCTCGGCTTTGCCCAGCGCCGAGAGAGCCGCGAGCAGGCGATGAGCCAGCGCATCGCGGAAGTGTCGCATGAACTGCGGACGCCGCTGACGCATATCCTCGGCTTCTCCGAGATGATCGAACGGCGCATTTTCGGCGAGGTCAGTGACCGCTATGTCGAGTACGCCGGCTTGATCCGGAAGAGCGGCGCCCACTTGCTTGGTCTCGTCAACGACCTGCTCGATCTCTCGCGGATCGATGCGGGCAAGTACGAGTTGCAGTTGGGTGAGTTCGACGTGCGTGCTGTCGTTGAGGACGTGGTGCGCGTTTCACTGGACAGCGCAGACAAAAAACAAATCTCGCTTGGCCTGCTGACGCCGGATGCGCCTTTGAATGTCCGCGCCGATGACCGAGCGGTGAAGCGCATGCTGATCAACACAATCGGCAACGCGATTAAGTTCACGCCGGAGGGCGGGCGGGTGATGGTGCAGGCGGCCGTCGTCGATGGCACGCTGCAGCTCGATACGATCGACAACGGCCCCGGTATTCCGGAAGCCGAGCGCGAAACACTGGGGCATGCTTACGAGCGCGGCTCGGGCGGCGCGCGTGCTGAAGGAACCGGTCTCGGGCTATCGCTGGTGCGCGCGCTAGCGGCGTTGCATGGCGGCTCGCTGAGTTTTCATGAGGCGCCGGGCGGCGGCGCCTTGGTGCGGATCACGCTGCCGGTGCTGGCGAGCTAGCGGATCGTCAAAAACGCACGCGCAGCGGCGATGTCGCCGACTTCGACCAGCAGGCGTTGCGAGGAGCGCCCCTGTTGCAGGCGGATTTCAATGGTTTCGCGCGGATCTAATGTCACCACATCGCGGAACGCTGTGTCGGGGAAGGTGAAGACCACAAATTGCTGACCGTCGGCGCGCTCGACGGTGCGCGAAGAAGGCACGGTCGTCGTGGCGGCCGGTGAGGGCAAGCCCGCTTCTAGGCCTTGCGAAACACGCTGGGGCAGAGCCACTTCGCGAACCGCGGCGCGGGCGGGATCGCGTAAAATCAGCTGGGCGGATGTCGGGCCGGTTTCGCCGCGCGCGAGCGGGATCGAGAGCGTAAGGCGCTGAAGCTCACCGCGCTGACGCACGCCGAAAGTTGCAGCGATGGGCGCGTCGATGGTTTGGCTCAGCCGCCAGCCGCTATCGTCGACGATGCGGCGCGCGCGCCAGGAACGATCCCAGCCCGGAAACTCCATGCTGCTGACATTGATCCAGGAGGCGAATGCGCGGCGTGCGTCTTCCGCGGCGCTGGCCGTGCGTTGATCGCCACAGGTGCGGCTGCGCGCAGCATTGACGGCGGCGGTCTCTAACTCGCGCAGACGCGCGCTGGTCCAGCCGGCGCGTAACAGGGCGCCGCGCGCTTGGGCGAGGCCTACACTTAGGGCTGAGCGGACGTCTGGGGTGAAGAGGCGGCATTGCGCGTCGGCTTCAAGCAGGCCGCGCCGCTCCACGAACGCCGTGCGCGCGTTCGGCTCGGTGGCGGAGGCGACCGTGGTTGTGCCCAGAGCGAGTGCGAGGATCAAAAACCGCATGCGAGCGTGAAAGGTTAAGCTAAGGTTCTTGCGTTCTGATGAACGGCGACAATGGACGAACTGAAAACAGACTTTTGGGCCAGCGCCCTGATCCGCCGCGCCGAGATCGCCGGCGCCTTTGCGGGCATCGTCAAGAAGGGCGATGTCGATGCGGGCGCCGTGTTGGTCAAAGTGGCGACGCTGGACGGCAAGGCGCGGCTCTATGGGCCGGCGCGCAACGGCGAAGGCGAGCGCATCTGGCTCGATCTGTCGGCGGGTTCGCTGGGTGATGTCGAGGCCGAGGTGGACGAGTACGTCCGCAAACGCCGCGCCGGCGATCCCGACCTATGGGTGATCGAAATCGAGGACCGCCAGGGGCGGCATTTTCTCCAGGAGCCGGTGGATTCAAGCCCAGGCTGAGGCTCGCGGCTTGCCCCTGCCGGGCGCGGGGCGTAAACGCGCCGCTTCATTTCAATATCCGAGACCCGATGTCCGCCGACCCCGCCACCGAGGCCGCACGCCGCCGTACGTTCGCGATCATCTCGCACCCTGACGCCGGCAAAACGACGCTGACTGAATCGCTGCTGCTCGCGGGCGGCGCCATTCACTTGGCGGGCGCCGTTGCTGCGCGCGGGCAAGCGCGCCGGACGACTTCCGATTGGATGAAGATCGAGCGCGAGCGCGGCATCTCCGTCTCCAGCTCGGTGATGATGTTCGAGCATGACGACAAAGTGTTCAATCTGCTCGACACGCCAGGTCACGAAGACTTTTCGGAAGACACCTACCGCACGCTCACTGCCGCGGACTCCGCCATCATGGTGCTCGACGCCGCCAAGGGCATCGAGCCGCAGACCTTGAAGCTGTTCGAGGTTTGCCGCCTACGCGATATTCCGATCACGACGTTCATCAACAAGATGGATCGCGAAGCGCTCGATCCGTTCGAGCTGTTGGACGAGATTCACTCCAAGCTCGCGATGGACACCGCCCCGATGTATTGGCCCGCGGCGTCCGGGCAGCGCTTTTCGGGCATGCTTGATCTCACGACCGATGAGTTCGTGCCGTTCCGTCGGCTCGAGCACGGTGAGCAAGGTTTCGCCATCGAAGAGCGCCAGAAGCGCGGCAGCAACAGCTTTCTGCACGACGTGCGCGATGACGTGCGCGCGGAGTTGGAAGAGACCGCCGAACTCGCGCGTGAGGGCTTGCCGAAGTTTGATCTGAAGGCGTTCCGCGAAGGGCATTTGACGCCGGTCTATTTCGGCTCGGCGCTGCGCCGTTTCGGCGTGCTTGAGCTGCTGGCCGGCCTCGGCGCCAATGCGCCGCCGCCACGGCCGCTCCGCGCGACAGTGAAAGGTGTGGAAACAGAAGTCGCACCGGGACGCGAAGACGTTAGCGGCTTCATCTTCAAGATCCAGGCGAACATGGATCCCAAGCACCGCGACCGCGTGGGCTTCTTCCGCATCTCTTCGGGTCGCTTTAAGCGCGGCATGACGCTGAAGACCGCCGCCGGCAAGGGGTTCAACGTCCACAATCCGATGATGTTCATGGCGCAGGACCGCGAGATCGCGGATGAGGCGTTTCCCGGTGATGTGATCGGTATTCCGAGCCACGGCGGACTGCGCGTCGGCGACTCGCTCTCGCAATCGGGCGACGTGGTTTTCCAGGGCATTCCGAACTTCGCACCGGAAATTCTGAAGCGTGTGCGCGTGAAAGATCCGCTGAAGCAGAAGCACTTGCGCAAGGCGCTGGAGTCACTCGGCGAAGAGGGCGTGACGCAAGTCTTCAAGCCGGTTCACGGCGGCGATCTCGTCGTCGGCGCGGTCGGGCAGCTGCAGTTCGAAGTGCTCGATGAGCGCATGAAGGCGGAGTACGGGCTCGACGTGATTTTCGAGACTTCGCCTTATCAAGCCGCGCGCTGGATCAGCGCGGACACGCGCGCCGATCTCGATGCGTTCATCGAAAAGTCAGCGTCGCAGATGGCCGAAGACGTCGACAACGCGCCGGTGTTCTTGGGCAAGAGCGCCTGGGAAATCGGCTACGTTCAGGACAAGAACCCGAAGGTCAGGTTCAGCGACACCAAGGAACGCGCGGCCTAGGCTGCTTGAGCGGCGCCTTTGCGTACCTTGAAGAAGCGCATGGCGCGCTGGGCGGCCTCAATCGGCACGTTGTTATACATGCGCCCGAACTCCTCGGCGCGCTGCATGGCTTCATCGCCGCCGCAGCTTAGCACGGCCAGCGTCACGAACAGCGGACGCTCGATGCCGGCGGCGCGGCAGATCATGGCAAGGCCATCGATATCGCGACGATTGATAAGATCGGCGACCGTTTCCGTATCGAGGTTGGTAATCTCGGCCAAGCCGTAAAGGAAGTGCGTCTGCTTGGCTTCGCGATAGAGCGAGACGAGCAGGCGAGCGTTCAGTTCGCCGCTGTTTTTCTTCGAATTGATGAACGCCATGGCATTCTTGGCTTCCGCGCCCATGTCGCCGACATTGTGACTCATGCGCGCGCGCGCCTTGCTGAGCGCAGCGTCGAGTGTGGCGGGATCAACCGAGGCGTTGCGCTTCATGATCTGATCGCGCAGCGTGTTCTCGACCACGAAGTACATTTCGTTGAGCAGATCGAGCGGCAAGTCGCTCCGCTTCACCACGCCTTCGTGCAGGAGGCTGTTGTTGCGAGCGCGGTCAACCGCGGTTTCCATGCTGGCGCGGGAGAGTCTGGCGCCGTCATTGCGGATGAGGTGGTCGAGTGCCGTGTCGTCGCCGAATTTCACGATGGCGTCGGAGACGTTCTCGGAGACTTCAGGGCGTTGGGCGACGGCGGCAATGTGCTGTTGGCTCTGATAGTTGACGATTTGCAGCAACGTCTGCTCGTCGAGAACGCGGCTGCGCTTCAGAACAGGGCCGGCGATTTCGAATGAATGATTGGCGAGATCGCGCATGAGGCCGACAGGGGCGTCCTGCGCGTCCGCGAATACCTCGGACAACTCGGCGAGGACCGAGTCCTGCATTTCCGCCGCCACCAGTTTCAGCACGTCGTCAAACAGCGCACTCTCGCGTTCGGTGCGCGTGTGCGACGTTTCAAAGAAGAGATCGGTTACCTCCCGCAACAATTCGCGGCGCAAGCCGCTGTCGGTCGTGCGCGCCAGATCGATAAGCTTCGCGAACCGCGCGTTGGACATAGCCGGGAGGTCTCCTGAATAATCTGAAAATTACGGCGCGGTCGTAAACAAATCTTACCCGCGACTTCAGTTTCTGACTGCGCCGCGCGCGGGTTCATCAGTCAGTGGCCCGCCGAGGAGCGCCAGAGAGATGTCGTCCTCCGGGGGCGGCCCCGCCGCGACTAGGTCCGGTTCAAGCTCGGTCGTGTCCCGCAAGGCCACCGCGGGGTGAGGCTCGGCGCGTGCGCGTAGCGATGCCGGCGCGCGGGTGCTAATGCCGGAGATCGCCCCTTCCTGCGCAATGGCTGACGGCACTACAGCTTTGAGTTCACAGGCATTGCCGTGAAAGCTCCAGGCCATGCAGAGCGTGTCGTCGGCGCAGAGGCGGTCGCAAGCGGCGGCTGTTTCAGCTTGGACGGTGGCGAAAGAAGCGCCAGGCCGGGCGGTGTTGACATCGCCAGTCGCCCAGGCGGCGCCGATCTGAGCGGTCACGACGATCGCGAGAAGGACAAAGTAGCGCATGCGCGCGACGGTGCGCGCGATTTGGTTAACAACAGATTCACTCTTGTGCGCTGAGCGCTTCGCGGCGCAGTTCGATCTCCAACCATTCCGCCTCGGCGGCGTCGCGTTCGGCCCGCGCCGCTTCGAGGCGAGCGGCGGTCGCCGCGAACGTGTCGCGTGTAAAGGCGTCGGGCTCCGCGAGCTTGCCTTCGAGCGCTTCGATTTCGGCCGAGAGTTTGGGCATCAGCGCATCAAGTTCGCTGGCGCGGCGTTCGTCCTTGTAACTCAGCTTGGTTTGCTTGCGCGGTGAAGCCGCGCGCGGCGCCTCTGGCGTTTTCTTCGTGGCAGTGCGCG
>CAYUOC010000007.1:25548-28648 GCA_964446305.1 uncultured Terricaulis sp.
TTGCGCGGTGAAGCCGCGCGCGGCGCCTCTGGCGTTTTCTTCGTGGCAGTGCGCGAGCTGATCGCCTGGCCGTGCTCACGCTCGAAATCAGCCCAGCCGCCGGGCGTCTCGACCCATTTGCCGTTTCCGAGCGGACCGACAATCTGGGTGGCGACGCCATCAAGGAAAGCGCGGTCGTGGCTGACGATCAGCACCGTGCCGTCATAGCTCGCGAGCATCTCCTCCAACGCATCGAGCGTGTCCATGTCGAGATCGTTGGTCGGTTCGTCGAGCACGAGCAGGTTGGCGGGCTTCGCGAGCGCGATGGCGAGCGCCAAGCGATTGCGCTCGCCGCCGGAAAGCGCGGAGACCGGCTGGCGAAGCTGCTCGGGGGTGAACAGGAATTCCTTGGCATAGGAGGCCACATGGCGCGGCACGCCGCGCACCATGACCTGATCGCCGCCGGCAGGCGTCAGCGCGTCCTTCAGCGTGACGTCCGCATCGATAATGTCGCGGCGTTGATCGACGTAAGCGAGCGCGAGGTTCTCCCCCAGGCGCACGCTGCCGCTGTCGGGCTCACGCCGTTGCAGCAGCAATTCAAGCAATGTCGTCTTGCCGCTGCCATTGGCGCCGACAATGCCGACGCGATCGCCGCGCCGAATACGCAGCGAAAGGCTCGCGATAAGCGCGCGCTCCCCGTAGCTTTTGGAAACGTTCTTGGCGTCGATCACGAGCCGCGCAGATTCATTGCCGCGATCGGCGATGATGGCGGCGCTCGGTGAAGCGCTCAGCTCCTTGATGTCGCGCCGCTCCGCGCGCATTGCCAAGAGCTTGCGGCGGCGGCCCTCGTTGCGCGAGCGCCGTGCTGTGACGCCGCGGCGGAGCCAGTGTTCTTCGGCCTTCAATTGCGTTTCGAGGCGGGCGAGGTTGCGCGCGTCCTCCGTTTCAACGCTTTCGGCCCATTCTTCAAACGCCGCATAGCCCCGGTTGAGCTTGAGCAATTGCCGTTGCCGCAACCACAAGGTCGCGGTGGAAACGCGCTCCAAAAAGCGGCGGTCGTGGCTGATGATGAGGCAGGCGCCGCGCTGGCTGGTGATGATGCGTTCGAGCTCTTCGATCGCGGTGATGTCGAGGTGGTTGGTCGGCTCGTCGAGGAGGAGAATGTCGGCGTCGGCGGCAAGCGCCCGCGCCAGCGACGCGCGGCGCGCCTCGCCGCCGGAAAGTCCCTGCGGCGCACGCTCGGGATCGAGGCCGAACTGCTCCAACGCTGCGTCAGCTGCGTAAGCGGGCGCGATCGCGGCGCTGCCAATCCGCGCGACCGATGGCGATTGGGCATAATCGCGTAACGTCGCAAAGCCTTCGAAGCTTGTTTCCTGCGGTGCGAAGGCGATGGTTGTGCCGGATTGATAGACGATTTCGCCGCCATCGGGTTCGGCGAGCCCTGCCATCATCCGCATCAGCGTCGATTTGCCGGCGCCATTGGCGCCGACGAACGCGGCCCGCTCGCCCTTTTGCAGCACGAACTCGGCGCCGTCGAAGAGCGGCGCGCGGCCAAGCGTCAGCGCGAGGTCTTTGACGTGCGCGAGGGCCGACATTTAATTGAAGATATCGCTGAGGTCCGGGAAGCCGCCATCGTCGTCGTCACCGCCGCCGAAGGCGTTGGCGAGATCGTCGAAGAAGCTCGCCATTTCGACTTGCGCAGGTGTGTATGCCGGTTGCTCGATGCCCGGCAGCGGGTGGTTTTCGACGCCCTCGTGCGCGACGCGCATGGTGTCGGCCCAGATCTGCGCAGGCAGGGTGCCGCCGGTTGTGCGGCCCATCGACGTAAAGTCGTCGTGACCGACCCAGACGCCGGCGGTGAAATCGCGGCTGTAGCCGACGAACCAAGCGTCGCGCCAATCGGAGCTGGTGCCGGTTTTGCCTGCGATGTCGCGGTTGCCGATGCGCGCGCCGGTGCCGGTGCCGCGGAGGACCACCGCGCCCATCATGCTGGTCATGCGCTCGGCGACCTCCTGATCGAGAACGCGGGTCGGATTGTACGGCGGACGCACATAGATTTCTTGGCCGGCGGAATTGGTCACGCGCTGCACGATGTGCGGATCGACGCGCATGCCGTCGTCCATGTAGGTCGCGAACGCGGTCGTCATGTCCCACAGCGTCGTCTCGATCGAGCCGAGCGCGATCGAGGGCGGCACGAAGGCGTTGCGCGCCGGCATGTTGGCTATGCCCAGGCGGCGCGCGACGTCGGCCACGCGAGACGGCCCAACCTGATTGGCAACATCAGCCGCGACGGTGTTGATCGAGAGCGCGAACGCTGTGCGCAAAGTTACCGCGCCGCGATAGCCTTCATCATAGTTCCGCGGACGCCAGCCATCGATGACGATCGGCTCATCGTAACGCACGTCTTCGGTGTCGAAGCCCGCTTCGAGCGCGGCCGTATAGACGAACGTCTTGAACGTCGAGCCGGGCTGGCGGCGCGCTTGGGTTACACGGTTGAATTTGGATGTGTTGTAGTCGGTCCCGCCCACCAGTCCGCGAACGCCGCCATCGCGGTCGAGTGCGACATAGGCTGCTTGCAGCGGGCGGCGGCCGAAGGCGCGGTTGCCGAGGCGGCGGCGGATGGAGTCTGCGGCGGCTTGCTGTACTTCGCGGTCGATCGTCATGTGAATGACAAGATCCGGCGTTTCGCGTCCGACGACGGCGCGCGCCTGCTCGACGGCCAGATCGAAGGCGTAGCCCATGGCGCGCTCAACGTTCGGGCGCTCGACGACGCGGATGCGTTGCGCGATCGCTTCGTCGCGCTGCTCGGGCGTGATGAAGCCGGCTTCGACCATCGCGGCGAGCACGACGTGCTGACGCGCGGTGGCGCGTTCGAGGCTTTCCGTAGGCGCCGAGCGTGACGGCGCTTTAGGAAGGCCCGCCAACATCGCGGCTTCGGCGAGCGTAAGCTCAGTTGCCGGCTTGCCGAAGAAGCGCCGCGCAGCGGCATCAACGCCGTAAGCTTGGTCGCCCAGATAGACGCGGTTGAGATAGAGTTCGAGGATTTCGTCTTTGGTGAGCCTGCGCTCGATGCGCGAGGCCAGCACCATTTCGCGAAGCTTGCGGTTCACAGTCTGGCGCG
>CAYUOC010000007.1:28748-43774 GCA_964446305.1 uncultured Terricaulis sp.
TCGATGCGCGAGGCCAGCACCATTTCGCGAAGCTTGCGGTTCACAGTCTGGCGCGGCGTGAGGAAGAGGTTGCGCGCGAGCTGTTGCGTCAGCGTCGATCCGCCTTGGACAGTTTCGCCGGCGCGAAGGTTTGCCAGGATGGCGCGCAGCACCGCCATGCGGTCGACGCCCTCGTGGCTGTAGAAGCGCCGGTCCTCGATGGCGAGGAAGGCTTGCGGCACATAGTCCGGCACCTCGCTCAATCGGACGCGGTTGGCGTAATACGGCCCACGCACGCCGAGGATTTCGCCTTCGCGGTCGACGAACATCACCGACTCTTGCCGGTTGAGCGACCAGAGCGCGTCGGCATCCGGCACGCGCGGCAGGCCCCAGTAAATCCAGACCCACAGCGACACGACGCAGACCAGCACTAGGCCCGCAACGATGCTCGCCGCTTTGCGCCATGTGAAGCGCTGGCCCAGCATCTGATTGAGCTGCGCTTGCGCGGCGGCAGCGCGCATCTTCGCCCAGTCGATGCGGCTGCGAAAATCGGGCCGGTTATTGTCGGACAAGGAAAACTCCGGGAGGGGGTGTCCAATAGAGGTATGGCCGAATTCTGGCCAGGGGGAACGCGGATAGGCGCCCTGCGTATCCATGCCGCTGAGGCGGAAAACACCGAAGTATCAAGCTCTGTTGCAAAATCAATCCGACCGCGACGGGGCGGGCGTAGAGTTCCGGCACGGTCGAGCACTGAGGTTTTGAGGAAAGGAGCCGCGCGGTGGTCAACGCAGCAGCGTTTCGCACCTTCTTGGATCAAGCACACGCCGCCCTGAACGGCGCTGACGCCCTGGACGCCGAGCGCCGGGCCAAGGCGGTGTCCGCGCTCGTGCGGGCCGAGCGGGACGTGGCCGAGTACCTTTCCGAACTGCGGGCCGCGAGTGAGAATGACAACGAAGACGCCATCCGCGCCGAACTCCAACGTAGGCTTGCTGCGTTCGCTGACGCCGACCGCGCGGGCCATCCTCCTGAGATACTTGCCGGCATCGCTGCAACAGGAGGTGCTCGATGAGTGGACCTTTTGGTGCCGGCCCGAGCAACTCGCGCCTGCTAGCGATTGGCGCTGCTGGGTGTTTCTCGGCGGCCGCGGCGCCGGAAAGACGCGCGCCGGGGCGGAGTGGGTGTCGGGTCTCGTTCGCTCTGGCGGCGCGGGCCGCATCGCGCTGATTGGACCGACCTTTCACGATGTACGCGAAGTCATGATCGAAGGAAATTCCGGCTTGCGGTCATTGAGCCGCGAGCGCCCAGTCTATGAGGCGAGCCGCAAGCGTTTGGTCTGGCGCAATGGCGCGCAGGCTGCGTGCCTTTCGGCCGAAGACCCAGACGCGTTGCGGGGACCGCAATTCGACGCCGCCTGGTGTGACGACCGCGCGGGCCTGGCTGGCGTTGATGCAGGTGCGTTGCGCGGCGCCGTGAGCGGCTATGTGGTCGATTCACCCGCCACGGCCCGTGACGCGCTCGAGCCGCTCCTGGCGGCGTTCGATTTTTCTGCGCGCGAACACAATGGCCACCTGGTGTTCGCCCATACCGGCGCCGCCGTGCAGGCGCTTGATGTTGACGCGCTCACGGCCGCAAGCTCGGCGCTCGCCTACGCCCAACGTGATGCAAGCGAAGCGCCGGTCGAGGCGCGGGTGCGCTTCATCGACGCTGGCCGCGATTACCTTTTGGCGGGGGTTAGCGCGCGTCGTCTCGACCGCGCCGAGGGCGGCGTAGCGACGATTGCGGCGCCGCTGGTGTTGGAGGCGGCGGCCGCTGAGACGATCGCCCAGCGCATCCTCGCAGATCGCCGCGCCGCGACCGAAACTCTCGGCCTTGCGATGGGGCCATCTGAGCTGAAGCTCGAAGCCGGTGACCGCGTCGCGTTCCGCGACGACATTTTCGAGATCGTTCGTATCGAGGATGCGGATGCGCGCCATCTCGAACTCCGTCGCGCCCGCTCCGCCAGCGCAGCCATATTGAGCGGCGTTGAGCCCAATCAGCCGCCGGCGCCGCAGCACGCGCCGACGCCAGCGTTCTCAATTCTCGATTTGCCGCCCGTGCCGAACGCGGAAACCGATGAGCTTCCGCTTGCCGCTGTCTTCGCGGCGCCGTGGCGCGGTACGCACGAAATCTATGCGGGCGCCGCTCCGTCGCTGCGCGCGAGCGTTGCGGCGCCCGCCATTATGGGTGAGTTGCTTTGGCCATTGTGGCCGGGGGCAGTGGATCGCTGGGATGAGGGCAACGTCGTCCGCGTCTCGCTCTATGGCGGCGCCCTCGCAAGCGTCACGCGCGATGAGGTGCTCAATGGCGCCAACGCGTTCGCTGTCGAGTCGGGCGGCGAATGGGAGATCATTCAAGCGGCGCAGTGCGAACTGGTTGAGCCTGGGGTTTATCAGCTGCGCACGTTCTTGCGCGGCCGTCAGGCTCGGCGCATGGGATGCGCGCGCCGCATCCGGCTGGCGCGCGCATCGTCAAACTGGACCAGCGCCTCGTGCGCACGACCATCGCGGCGCACGAGTGGGAAGAGGCGCTTACCTTTATCGCTCCGCCCTCCGGCGCGCTGCCCTCCAGCAATCACGCCGAACGCGCCGACCTCGTGCTCCCTCATGCGGCCGCGCGGCCTTGGCCGCCCGCACACCTCCGCGCCACACGCGACGCGTCCGGCGACGTCGAAATCAGCTGGGTGCGCTGCGCCAGGATTGGCGGCGACGCTTGGGGCCCGGGCGAGCCGCCGCTGGGCTTCCCGGCTGAAAGCTACGTCCTGGAGATTCTGGATGGCGGCGCTCCGATCCGAACCGAAACGACTTCCATCCCCAGCTTTAGCTACGGTGCGGCTGCCCAAACGGCGGATTTCGGCTCTTTGCCCGGATCGTTGCACATCCGTGTCGCACAAAAGGGCGAAAGCGGCGCCACAGGCTTGAACAGCGAGTTAACCATAACATTATAGTCCGGCAGGCCAGAATGGCCGGACGCGCCTGATTCCGATTTCGGGGCAGGCGTTCGAAGCCGGAGCGCGCTGACACCTTGAGCTGGGATCCATATGCCTCCCTCGGCGTTAGCCGATCCGCTAGCGCCGACGATATTCGCCGCGCTTACCGGACGCTCGCCAAAGAGCTGCACCCGGACGTGCGCCCCGGCGACAAGGCAGCGGAAGAGCGCTTCAAGCGCGCCACCGCAGCATTCAACCTTCTCTCCGATCCCGTCACCAAACAGCGCTTTGATCGCGGCGAAATCGATGCCGACGGCAACGAACGCATGGCCTTCAACGCGCGAGGTCCAAGGCAAGGCGCGCGCACTTATGCAGGCGCAGGCGCCGGGCCTGGCTCATCGGGTGGCGCGGGCGCCGGCGGCGCCGGCGATCCATTCGATCTCGGCGACATTTTCTCCGATCTCTTCGGGCCCGGGTTTGGCGGCGCGCGCACCTATTCGCGCATGCGTGGGCGCGACATCCGCTTCACGCTCGACATCGATTTTCTCGACTCCATTAACGGCGCCAAGCGCCGCATTTCGCTGGCCGAAGGCCGCACGCTTGATGTCGCCATTCCGGCAGGCGTCGAGACCGGCCAAGTGCTGCGCCTCAAAAATCAGGGCGGCGCCGGCGTCCAGGGCGGGCCCGCGGGCGATGCGCTGGTGGAACTCCGCGTGCGTCCGCACACCTTCTTCCGCCGCGAAGGCCAGGATGTTCACATGGACTTGAACATCTCGCTGACGGAAGCCGTCGAGGGCGCGCGTATTCCAGCACCGACCCCAAGCGGCAATGTGACGCTCACCATTCCTGCCGGTTCCAACACCGGAAAAGTCCTACGCCTGAAGGGAAAAGGCGTTGCCGGCCAAGGCGATCAGTTCGTACGCCTGCAAGTGATGCTGCCGGAAACGGTGGACGAAGATTTGCGTAAGTTCGTCAAGAAATGGCCGAAACGGGACTCCACGCCGCCTAGGCCGAATAGTTAAGGCAAAGCGGGCGCTACATTCAGGGCCCATTCAGAGCGTCTCGCGTAACTCAGAACCGTCATGTGGGCTAAGTCTGCTCTTCTCTCCGCGGTCTTCGCGGCTGGCGTCTTCGCGGCGCCGGGGACCCTGATTGTCCCCTCGCGCGGTCACGCCTGGGCGACGCCGGCCCAGTATGGCGGCCAGCAAGAGCTTCGCTCCATCCGCGAAGTCGTGGAAGAGCTGCGCTCGCAGTACGGCGGCGAGTACGTCTCGCATCGCCTTGAGCAGGGCGGCAGCCCCGTCTATGTCGTGCGTTGGCGCATGCCCGACGGGCAAATCCGGGATTTCCGCGTGCGCGCCAGCCGCTAGGGACGAGAACTATAATGCGCGTATTGGTGGTCGAGGACGATAAGAACCTGCGGGAGCAGCTTGCTTCCGCACTCACCGATGCTGGCTACACCGTCGATAGCGCCGCCGATGGCGAAGAGGGCCAATTCCTCGGCGAAACCGAACCCTACGATCTGGCGATCCTCGATCTCGGCCTGCCGAAAGTCGATGGCCTGACGGTGCTGAAAGCCTGGCGCAAGGACGGCAAGAACATGCCGGTGCTGATCCTGTCGGCCCGTGACCGCTGGAGCGAGAAAGTCGAAGGCCTCGATCTTGGCGCCAACGACTACGTCACCAAGCCTTTCCACATGGCGGAGCTGCTGGCGCGCGTCCGCGCCAACGTACGACGGCAAACCGACCACCAATCCTCTGTGCTTGAAGTCGGCGATCTGCGGCTGAATTCCGCCACCGGCCAAGTCACGGTGAACGGCGCGCCGATTAAGTTGACCGCCTACCAGTACAAAGTGCTCGACTATCTGATGCACCACGCCGGCCGCATCGTCTCGCGCACCGAGCTGACCGAAAAGATCTACAGCCAGGATCACGAGCGCGACTCGAACACGATCGAAGTTTTCATCGGCATCCTGCGCCGGAAGGTCGGCTCAAACCGCATCATTACCGAAAAAGGTCTGGGCTACCGTCTGATCGACCCCGCGGAAGCGCAGTGAGCGACGAGCCCCAGGGCATTATCCAACGTTTCCGCGCCGCGATCCGCCATTCGATTGCCGCGCGCCTTCTAACCATCGCCGGCATCAGCGTGGCCGGGCTCGTGCTCATGGGCTGGATCGCGCATGCCCAGTTCAATGGGCAATTGCTGCGCCTGTTGATCGATCCGGAAATAAGGAGCGTCGCCGATGATCTCATCGGCAATGCCGGGCCAGGCCTCAACGACGATCTCATCCTCCGCGATCTTCCCTACGATCCGCGATACTTGCAGCCGCTGAGCGGCCGCTACTTTCAGATCGCGCTGATCCGCGAAGACGGGCGGCTCGAAACCCAAACCATCTCGCCCTCGCTCGTCGACGCGGAAATTCACCTGCCCGACAAGGTGCAGCGTGAGATGCTCGCCGCCCGCGCTGGTGACGGCGCGCACTATTTCAGCCTCGATGGCCCAGACGGCGGCGACCTGCGGATCGTCGCGCGCGTCGAGAGCATTCCGGATGTGCAGGGCCGCTACCTTTTTGTCGTCGGCGTCGCCACCCGCGAGATTCTGGAAACAGCGGGCACGCTCGTCGCCTGGGCGTTCGCAGTGTTCGTGACGTTCTGCGCGCTGATGGTCGCCGGCGTTTCCGCGCTCCAGATCCGAATTGGCCTCGGCCCGCTGCACGAACTCCAGCGCGACATCGCCGCCGTCCGCCGCGGCGATGCGGACCGGTTGGAGGGCGATTATCCCGCCGAAATTCAGCCCGTCACCGAAGAGTTGAATGCACTCGTCGATCACAACCGCGAGGTCGTGGAACGCGCGCGCCGCCACGTCGGCAATTTGGCGCACGCGCTTAAGACGCCAATCGCGGTGCTGAAGAACGCCGCTGCCGGCGGTGGCGAGGATGCGGTGCTGAAGCAATCCATCGAAGAGATGGAGGGCTTCGTAGAGCGCCAGCTCCGTCGCGCCCGTGTCGCCGCGCGCGCGGAGGCAACCGCGGGCTCAACCATCGCCTACCGGACGCCGGTGCTGCAAAACCTCGAAGACCTCGTCTTCATGATGGAGCAGAAATACGACGCCACCAAAGCCATGGACATTTCCATCGAGGCCGAAGGCGACGTCACGTTCCGTGGCGAGCGCGAAGACCTGCTCGAAATGGCCGCCAACCTGATCGACAACGCCTGCAAGTACGGCACGAGCCAGGTCATCGTGCGCTTGCTGCCGTCGTTCGAGTCCAAGGGATTGTTCGAGATCGTCGTCGAGGACGATGGCCCTGGCCTCTCGGACGAGGAAATCGCCAAGGCCATGCAGCGTGGCGCGCGGCTTGATGAAGCCGCGCCCGGCCAGGGGCTCGGGCTTTCTATTCTGCAAGAGACAGTAGAACTCTATGCCGGTCAGCTGATCTTTGAGCGCGCTCAACTCGGCGGGCTCAAAGCGCGGCTTTTATTGCCCGCGACTGACTAAGCCTGCGGCGTCCGCGCCGGTTTCATCGGTCCCCGAACCGCGCTAGGCCACGCCCCGTGTTGACGCCATTTATCGTGATGCTCGCGGGCGCGCTTCTGGCCGCCGGCGCCGCGTTCTGGACGCTGCGCGCGACGCGCCGTGCCGGCGGCGATGCGCGCGTCGGCCGCTTGGTGCTCGTCGTATGCGCGGCCGCTGGCGTTGTCGCGCTTGGCGTCTATTTGCTGAACGGCCGCCCCACACTTGCCGGCGGCGCTTACGCCGAGCGCCTCGAGGCGCTGCGCCAACGCCCGGAGGAAACCTATAACGCCGAAGAGTGGCTCGCCGTTCTCGCAGCTCATTCACGCGCCAACGCCGCCGATCCGTGGCCGTATCTTGCCACCGGCGAAATCTATCTGCGCACCAATCGGCCCCAGGAGGCCGCGCGCGCCTTTGATGCTGCGCTGCGTCGCGATCCGCGCTCCGTCGATGCGCTGATCGGCGTCGCCCGTTCGATCGCGACCATTGAAGGCGGCTTCACGCCAGATGCGCTCGCCTATCTCGAACAGGCAAGCGCGATCGGCGACGATCCGGCGCCGTGGATTTATCGGGCGATGGCGGCGATGGAAGCCGACAACGCCGCCGAAACGCGCCGCATGTGGGGCGAGGCGCTGGCGCGCATGGGCCCGGACGATCCGCGCCGCGAAATGGCGCGCCGCTTTGCCTCCGGTCAGCAGCCATGAGCGGGGAGATCGTACATGCGCCGGCGTAATCAGCGTTTGATGATCATCGGCGTCGCCGGCGCCGTGCTCGCGCTGGCGGCGGCGCTGACGTTTGCAGGCTTGCGCGACTCCGTCGTCTATTTCGTCGCGCCATCCGAACTTGCCAGCAAAGCACAGCCCGGCCAGCGCGTACGCTTGGGCGGGCTTGTCGTCGAAGGCACCGTGCGCCGCGAAGGCACGGTCACGACCTTCTCCGTCACCGACGGCGCGACCGAGGTGCTGGTGCGCACGCACGATGAGTTGCCGGACCTCTTCCGCGAGGGCCAGGGCGTGGTGTGCGAGGGGGAGTATGTGCTGGGCGAAGCCTTCGTGGCTGACCGCGTGCTGGCCAAGCACGATGAAACCTACATGCCGCGTGAAGTTGCCGAAGCGCTGAAAGAGCGCGGCGAGTGGAAGGGCGGCGCCACGCCATGATCGCTGAAATCGGCGCCTTCGCCGCGACCCTGGCGCTGGCGCTTTCTCTCGCGCAGGGCGGCCTGGGCCTGTTCTTCCAGCAGAGCGAAGCGCGCGCCGCGGCCGCCGCCGCGCTGGCGCAGGCCGCAGCACTCTGCTGCGCCCTCGCTTTCGGTCTGCTTGTCACCTTGTTTGTGCAGTCGGATTTCACAGTCGCGGTCGTCGCCGCGAACTCGCACATCGATAAGCCGCTGATCTACAAAATCGCTGGCGCGTGGGGAAACCACGAAGGCTCTATGTTGCTCTGGTGCTTCGTGTCGGCGTTGTTCGGCGCGATCCTCGCCAGCGTGCGTGGAAGCCAGTCGCTCGGCTTGTGGGCCCGTACGATTGGCGTGCAGGGCTTGGTCACGGCCGGCGCGCTGACCTATGCGCTCTTTCTCTCGAACCCGTTCGCGCGTCTCGATCCTGCGCCGATGATCGGCAGCGGCCTGAACCCGCTGCTGCAGGATCCGGCGCTCGCAGCGCATCCCCCGCTACTCTATCTTGGCTATGTGGGCATGAGTGTGCCGTTCTCGCTGGCGCTGGCGGCTCTCCTCGAAGGCAAGGCCGACCAAGCCTGGGCGCGCGCTTTGCGGCCATGGACGCTGATCGCGTGGACGAGTCTCACGCTCGGCATCGGCCTTGGCTCGTACTGGGCCTATTACGAACTCGGCTGGGGCGGCTGGTGGTTTTGGGATCCGGTCGAGAACGCGAGCTTCATGCCGTGGCTCGTCGCTGCAGCGCTTGTGCATTCCGCGATCGTTACCGAACGGCGCGGTTCGCTTTCAAGCTGGACGACGCTGCTCGCCATTATGGGTTTCGGCCTCGCCTTGTTGGGCACGTTCCTTGTGCGCTCTGGCGTTCTGACTTCGGTGCATGCGTTCGCGGTCGATCCTCAACGCGGCATCGCCGTGCTCGTGATGCTGACAGTCGCGCTCGGAGCGGGCTTTGGGCTATATGCCTGGCGCGCCTCGAAGCTCGGGCAGCCCTCTGGCTTCGCCGCTGTCAGCCGCGAAAGCCTGTTGGTCTGGAACAATTTCGGGCTGGCCGTCGCCGCTGGCGTCGTTCTGATCGGCACGATCTATCCGCTGCTGGTTGAAGCATTCGGCGGCGGCTTGATTTCCGTTGGCCCGCCCTTCTTCAACGCAACCGTCGCGCCGCTGCTGCTGTTGCTGTTTTTGCTGCTGCCGCTTGGACCGATGCTGACATGGCGCAAAGGCGACATGCGCGGGGCATTGCTGAAGCTCGCGCCCGCCGCGATCCTTGCGGTGCTGACGCTCATCATTGCGCTTGTCGCCACACAATGGCGCGCGGCGCCGGCAATTGGCCTGATGATCGGCGTTTGGCTTATCGCTGGCGGCTTCATCTACATTTGGACACGCCTGCAGCGCGGCACGGGCAAGCTTACAGCCAAGCTCGCGCTGCTGCCGCTTGCCGTCTGGTCGATGAGCCTCGCGCACATTGGCACAGGCGTGCTGACGCTCGGCGCAGTCGCTGAAACCGGCTTCCGCACCGAGCAAGCGGTTGCGCTAAGTCCGGGCGAAGGCGTGGCCTTCGCCGGCCGCCGCATCACGTTACTGGAGGTCGGCAGCGTCGAAGGGCCCAACTACTCAGCCACGCGCGCCAACTTCCGTGTCGATCAAGCCAATGGCGCCGCGCATCCTCTTTCGGCCGAACGCCGCTACTTCACCACATCGCCAATGCCGACAAGTGAAGTCGGCATCCTGAGCGGGTTCGACGGCGATCTTTACATCGCGCTCGGCGAACAGGTTCGTGAAACCCAAGGCGCATGGACGGTGCGCCTCTATCACAACCCGCTCGTCCATCTCATCTTCATTGGCGTATCGCTCATGGCGCTCGGCGGCGGCTTGAGCCTCGTTGCACTCGCGCGCAAACGTAGAGCGTCATGAGCCTCTCAGTCCTCCTCCTCGCCGCTACCATGCCCGCCGCGCTCGGCGACCCCGCGCAAGAAGCGCGCGCGCAATCGCTCGATCGCGAAATCCGCTGCGTGCAGTGCGAGAACGAACCGATCGCCCAATCCACCGCCGAGATCGCCACGGACATGCGTGCGCTCGTTCGCGAGCGCATTGAGGCGGGGGATAGCGATGAGGAAATCCGCGCCTACTTCCGGCAGCGGTATGGGGATTTCGTATTGTTCCGCCCCCCGTTTGACGCCCGAACCTGGGCGCTCTGGGCCGCGCCCCTGCTTCTGGGCGGGGCCGGGCTCTTCGCGCTCCTGGCGAGCCGGCGCAGACGCGGCGCTGCGACCGTGGATTTCGCCCCCGAAGAGGGTGAACGATAAAGGTCGTACGAACCCTGCCGTTCGTCGCGCAAGTTGCTGAATGTCCTAAAAAAGCCGCCGGGTTCGGCCTCAATCCATCGCAACTTTGCCCCAAACGGCTCTTAACCGACCGGCGATGGCGCCTAACTAGGGCTTGAAACGTATCTGGGCTAAGCCTCCAATAAACGCAGCGTCCTCCCAAGGGTTCAAAATTCATGACCGAAGTCGTCTCGATGAAGTACCTCCGCCGCACTCTGATGGCCGGCGGCGCGGCTCTGGCATTGTTCGCCGGGTTCGCGGCTCCGACGTTGCTTTCGGCCACCGCCCAGGAAATCAACCCGACCGCCGTCGCCCCTCCAGGCGGCGCGCCCGGCAGCTTCGCGGATCTGATTGAGCGCGTGCGTCCGGCGGTCGTTTCGATTTCGGTGCGGCAACGCCCGGACGCGGCGCAGCAACCGTCGCTCGAAGGCCTGCCGCCCGGCTTTGAAGAGTTCTTCCGCGGCCGTCCCGGTCAGCCCGGACCAGCGCCGACATCGCTCGGCTCCGGCTTCTTCATTTCGCAGGACGGCGTCATCGTCACCAACCACCACGTCGTCGAAGGCGCTGAAGAAATTACCATCCGCACCAGCGATGGCCGCGATCACCAGGCCGACATCGTCGGTTCCGACGAAGCCACTGACGTCGCCGTGCTGCGCATTCGCGGCGGCGGCCGCTTCCCGTTCGTGACCTTCGATGACGCCAGCCACGTTCGCGTCGGCGATTGGGTCGTCGCGGTCGGCAACCCGTTTGGTCTCGATGGCACCGCCACCGCCGGCATCGTCTCGGCCATGGGCCGTACTGATGCGGGCTCGTCCGCTTACGTCGACTACATGCAGATTGACGCGCCGATTAACCGCGGCAACTCCGGCGGCCCGACGTTCGATCTCGCCGGCAACGTCATCGGCGTGAACAGCGCCATCTTCTCGCCGACCGGCGGCAATGTCGGCATCGGCTTTGCCATTCCGGCCAACACCGCCAACGGCATTGTGCAGCAAATCCTGCGCAACGGCCGCGTCTCGCGCGGCTGGATCGGTGTTTCGATCCAACCGCTCGATACCGATATCGCCAGCAGCCTCGGGCTCGAAGAAGCGCGTGGCGCGCTCATCGCCAGCGTGACGCCGGATGGCCCGGCCGCGCGCGCCGGTCTGCAGCAAGGCGACGTGATCCTCACCTTCAACGGCCAGCAAATTGAAAACAGCCGCGATCTCACCCAGCGCGTCGGGGCCACGGCCATCGGCCAGAACTCGCGCGTGGAAATTCTGCGCAACGGCCGCCGTCAGACGTTGAACCTGCGTCTGGGCGAGCGTCCCTCCGAGCAGCAGCTGGCCTCGGCCAACACGCCGCCGAACGCCACGCCGCAACCGCAGCCAGAAGAAGGCGGCGGCGTCGCGCAAAGCTCGCTCGGCCTCTCGGTGCGTCCGTTGACGCAGGAAGACCGCACGCGGCTGTCGCTGCGCGCCAACGAAAACGGCCTCGTCATCACGTCTGTCGAGCCAACAAGTGACGCAGCGCAAAAGGGCATTCGCGCCGGCGACGTGATCATGCAGGCCGGCGGCCGCGCGATCCGCACCGCCGCCGAGCTCACCACCGCGGTCGAAGCGGCGCGCCGCGCCAATCGTCCGCTGCTGCTACAAGTGAGCAATCGGGCAGGTCGCGGCTTTGTCGCCGTCGACGTGGGTGGGCAATGAGGAGGGACAGTATGAGGGTTCTCCTGGTTGAGGACGATGCCGAGATGGCCGCAAGCCTGAAGGCCTCGCTCAGCGCCGACGACCACGAAGTCGAAGTCGCGGGCGATGGCGAACTAGGCCAATCGATGGCCTCAGGCGGCGGTTACGACGTGATCGTGCTCGATCGCATGTTGCCGAAGAAGTTAGGCGTCTCGGTCGTGCGTGAGCTGCGCGACCAGGGTGTCTCGACGCCGGTGCTGATCTTGTCGGCGTTGCATGACGAAGATCATCGCATCGAAGGCTTGAACGCCGGCGCCAATGACTATCTCGGCAAGCCGTTCTCGACCCGCGAATTGCTGGCCCGTGTCCGCGCGCTCTGGAACGGCCGCGACCGCGAGCCGCAAACCAAGCTCGCCGTCGGCGATCTCGAGATGGATCTCTTGGCCCGCACCGTGAAGCGCGGCGGCAAGAAGCTCGACCTGCAGCCGCGTGAATTCCGGCTGCTTGAGTATCTCATGCGCCATTCGGGTCAGACGGTGACGCGTAAAATGCTGCTCGAGAACGTCTGGGATTATCATTTCGATCCTCAGACGAACGTCATCGACGTCCACATTTCCCGCCTGCGCTCAAAAATCGACCGCGATTTCGCGCAGTCCCTTTTGCACACGGTGAGAGGTTCGGGTTATCGACTGGAGGCATGAGGCCAAGCCTCTCGCTCCTTCGGACCACGACCTTTCGGCTCGCGCTCGCGCAAGCGGGTGTCGTGCTCGTGTTCGTCATCGCGCTGCTGGCCTACGTCTATTTCGCCACGGTCGGTCAGCTCAACGCTGACTCCGATCTCCTGGCCGATCAGGAATATGCCGCCCTCGACCGCGCCTACGGTGAGGGCGGCATGCGCCGTTTGAACCAGGAGGTCGTCGAACGCGCCGCCCGTCAGGGTCCGCTGCTTTATGTGCTGGCCGAAAGCAACGGCGCGGTGATCACCGGCGACTTCCAGCAGCTGCCGCAACTGCCAACCGGCGCCGCCGAGCGCGTCGACTTTTCGTTCGAGCGGGTCGATGAAGATGGCAACGCCATTCGCGGCCGTGCGCGCGGTCAGGTCGGCCGCTTGTTGAACGGCCCCATCCTTCTCGTCGCCCGCGATCTCGGTGATAGCGCGTTGATCTCCGGCCGCATTACCAGCGCGCTCTGGACTGTGGCGCTGTTCGGCGTGCTGCTGTCGATCGCCAGCGGCCTCATTGGCTCCTGGCTGGCGTCCCGCCGCGTGGAAGCGCTGGCCGCGACCGCGCACGAAGTCATGGGCGGCGACATCACCAGCCGCGCGCCGGTACGCGGTGAGAACGACGAGTTCGACACTCTCGCCATCGCCATCAACGCCATGCTCGATCGGCTGCAGCACTTGATGCAGGTTTCGCGCACGGCCGGCGACGCCATCGCGCACGATCTGCGCTCGCCGCTGACGCGCTTTCGCCAGAAGCTCGAAGCAGCGCTTGAGAACCCGCCTGACGTTGAAGCGGATCGCGAAGCGCTCCGTGTCGCGCTTGAAGAAGCCGATAGCGTGCTCGATACCTTCGCCGCGGTGCTCCGGCTCGCGCGCGTCGAGGGCAACGTGACCTGGCGCTTCGAGCGCGTGAACGCGACGGGAATCCTGCGCGAACTGGTCGATTTCTACGAACCCGCCGCCGAAGACGTGCAGCGCACGCTCAAAGGCGAAGTCGAGGACGGCCTCTATATTTTTGGTGAACCTGGGTTGTTCACTCAAGCCGTCTCGAACTTGATCGAGAACGCGCTCAAATACACCTACGAGAACGGCCGCGTTGAAGTGCGGGCCATTCGCCGCCTCGACGGCCGCATCGAAATCGCCGTGTCCGACGACGGCCCCGGCATCGCACCGCAAGACCGCGACCGCGTGCTCGATCGCTTCGTGCGCCTTGAAAGCGCGCGTTCGACACCTGGCGCCGGCCTTGGTCTCAGCCTCGTCGCCGCTGTCGCGCGCCTCCACAAAGGCGATCTGCATTTGCGTGACGGCCTGGGCGAGCAAGGTGAGCGCAAGGGCCTTGGCGCGGTTATCGTGCTTCCGGCGATGACGAGCTCATGATGCACAATGTCCGCGCCGCGCTTGCCAGCGAACATGGGCCGGACGCCTTCGCCGGCTCGATCTGGCAGCAAGCATCGTCCGCCGCTGCGTCGCACGCGCCATATCTGCGCCGCCTGATGACGCGCCGGCCCGATCTGCTGGTCTCGCCTGACGAAGTCTGGGCCGAGCGCATTCTGCGCGACGCCATCAGCGCCGCCGAAGCCATTGCGCTTGCGCCGCCGCCGATCGAAGAGGCGATGGTGATCCTGCGCCGCGCCAAGGACGCAGCGCACCTTTCCGCGGCGCTCGCCGATCTCGCGCGCCTCTGGCCGCTGATGCAGGTCACCGGCGCCATCACCAGTTTCGCCGATGCAGCTCTCCGCGCCGCAATCTCAGTGGCGGCGGCCGAAAGCGCCAAGCGCGGCGACATCGTCGCCGGCGTGTTCGACAGCGAAATCGGCGCGGCGCCCGGCATTGCGCTCATCGCCATGGGCAAAATGGGCGCGGGCGAACTCAACTATTCCAGCGACATCGATTTCTCTGTGTTCTTCGATGCCGAGAAGCTCGCCGCCGCTGGCGCGCGCGAACCGCGGGTCGCAGCGGTACGTCTGGTGGCGCCGCTCGTGCGCACGCTCGAAGAGGTAACGCCCGACGGTTATGTTTTCCGCACCGATCTGCGCTTGCGACCGGACCCGGGCTCTACGCCCGTTGCTGTCTCGATCGCCTCAGCGGAACATTACTACCAGAACCTCGGTCAGAATTGGGAACGCGCGGCGTTCATCAAGGCGCGCGCCGCGGCGGGTGATCGGGCGGCCGGCGCCGAGTTCTTGGACTCCCTCGCGCCCTTCATCTGGCGCAAGCATCTCGATTTCGCCGCCGTCGAAGACGTTCATTCGATCAAGCGTCAGATCCTCTCCGCGCATAAGAGCGCAGAGCTCGGCGTTCCGGTCTTTGACGTCAAACTCGGCCGCGGCGGCATACGCGACATCGAGCTTTTTGCGCAGACTCAGCAGCTGATCCTCGGCGGCCGCAACAAGAAGCTCCGTTCACCGCATACGCTGCAGGCGCTGGACGCGCTCGTCGAAGCCGGCGCCATATCGCAAGAGGCGTGCGGCGCCATGCAGGAGGCGTACGTCTTCTTCCGCGAGGTCGAGCATCGCATTCAGATGCTGGAGGATGCACAGACCCACAAGCTGCCGGGCGATCCGGACACCCGCGCTCATGTTGCAGCGCTTGCGGGCTTTGAGACGTTGGACTCGTTTGACGAGGCGCTGATTGAACGCCGCCGCATCGTCTCGGAGATCGACCACCAGCTTTTCGGCGACAAGAAGCG
>CAYUOC010000007.1:43874-49095 GCA_964446305.1 uncultured Terricaulis sp.
GCGGCCTACGCCGATCTCGCCGAGACGTGCGTGATCGGCATGGCCGACGCGGCGCTGGCGGAAGTCGAACGCCAGAACGGGCCGCAGCCTGGGAGCTTCACCATTCTGGCGCTCGGCAAATTCGGCGGCCGCGAGCTCGCGGACGATTCCGATCTCGACTTGATGCTCGTCTATGACGCGCCGAGTGAAAATGCGTCGCCGTCTGACTTCTACACGCGCCTGACGCAGCGCCTGATCAGCGCGCTCTCGGCGCCGACCGAAGAGGGTGAGCTCTACGAGATCGACACTAAGTTGCGCCCCTCGGGGTCGAAGGGGCCGGTCGCGGTGCGGCTCTCTTCGTTCGAGCGCTATTATGCCGAAGAGGCGTGGACCTGGGAGCTGCAAGCCCTCACGCGCGTGCGCCCTGTTGCAGGTGATGCTGCGCTCGGCGAGCGCGCGCTGGCCACGGCGCGAGCGGCCATCGCCCGGCCAAAGGATCGCGCCAAGATCCTCGCGGATGTCGCCGACATGCGGGCGCGC
The DNA here is from genome assembly GCA_964446305.1 of uncultured Terricaulis sp. GTDB lineage: Bacteria > Pseudomonadota > Alphaproteobacteria > Caulobacterales > Aquidulcibacteraceae > Vitreimonas. Next base: position 44,394 of record CAYUOC010000007.1, read on the forward strand.
ATGGATCGTGAGCGTCCGAGCAAGAGCGTATGGGATTTGAAGCTGGCGCCGGGCGGCTTCGTGGATATCGAGTTTGCTGCGCAAGCCCTGCAGCTCATCGCCGCGAACGAGTCTGTCATCGATCCCAACACTGGCGATGCGCTGGCCAAGCTCTCGGCCACCGGCGCTCTTGACCCAGAAGCCGCCGCTCGCCTCGATAGCGCCTGGCGTCTGCTCAGTTCGCTTCAGCAAACCTTGCGGATCGCATTGTCGGGCGACTTCACTCTGGAAAGCGCGCCAAAGCCGCTCGTGGGGCGGATAGCGGCGCTTGCAGATGTGGCCAGTGGCGCGGAGGCCGAAACGCTGTTGCGCGCCACGCAAGCGGCGGTACGCGCCGACTTCCTCCAGATCGTCAGCTAGCGCTTATTCCGCCGCGTGCTGCTCCGAGCCGCGCTCGCCGCCGAAGGTGCGCGGCAACGTCACCGTGACGATCGTGCCGCGGCCAACCTCGCTCTGGATCGAGAGCTTGCCGCCGTGCATTTCCACCAGCGATTTGGTCAGCGCGAGGCCGAGCCCGGTGCCGTGGTTATTGCGCGTGAGCTCTTGCTCAACCTGCTCGAACGGCCGCGCTAGGCGCGGCAGGTGTTCGGGCGGGATGCCGCAACCGGTATCGACGACGCGCAGCGTGAGCCCTTGGGCGTTGCCACGCGCATGCACCATGATAGCGCCCTGATCCGTGAACTTCACGGCGTTCGAGAGCAGGTTCAGCAGGATTTGCTTCACCGCGCGGTGGTCGGCTTCGATTTCCGGGAGTTCTTCCGCATCGATCACAAGCGAGAGGCCCTTTTCTTCGGCCTTGCGCTTGGTGAGGCGTGTCGCTTGTTCGATCGCCACCATCGGATCAAGCGGCTTCGGCGCCAGCGTCAGCTTGTTCGCTTCGATCTTCGCCATGTCGAGGATGTCATTGATCAGATCGAGCAGGTGATTGCCGCTGTCGAAGATATCGCTGGCGTATTGCTTGTATTGCGGGTTCGCGAGCGGGCCGAACAGCTCCTTCGCCATAATCTCGGAGAAGCCGATCACGGCGTTCAAGGGCGTGCGCAGTTCGTGGCTCATATTCGCCAGGAACGTCGACTTGGCGCGGCTGGCTTCCTCGGCCTTGGCGCGTTCTTCGTGCGCTTCCTTGGCCAGCGCCTTGATCCGGTATTCCTGTGTTTCGGCGCGGCCGAGCGCGTCGGAGAGGCGGCGCTCGTTCTTCGCCAGCTCTTCTTCTTTCTTCTTCAGCGGCGTGATGTCGACGCCAACGGTAATGATGCCGCCATCGGCGGCGCGGCGCTCGACCACATGCAGCCATTCGCCGGTGACCAGTTCGATCACGCGCACGTCGGGGCTTGCCGGATCGTTCTTTTCGCGCCGGATGCTGGAGGTCGCGGCCGCGGCCACCGCCTCGTACGACGCGCGCATGCGCAGAATTTCGGGGCCGAGATTGAAGGCCTTGGCGAAGCTCTGGTTCCAGAGCAGCAAACGCCGGCGCGCATCCCACAACGCGAACGGGCCGGAGAAATTATCGATCGCCGCGCGCAATTGTTGCTCAAGCCGCGACACGCGCGCTTCCGCCTCGTGGCGCTGGGTCGCGTCGATCACGGTGCCGAACACGCGCGTCTCGCTGCGGCCGCTGGCGTCCTCGACTGCGGTGCCGCGTGCTTCAATCCAGGCCAAACCGCCGCCGCGCGTTACGCGGAAGCGCGCATCGAGCAGGCCGGATTGGCGCGCGCGCCGGAACTCTTCTTCAACACCGAAGCGATCTTCAGCGACGATGAGTTCCAGCAATTCGCGCAGGCCCAGAATATCGCGCGGCGCGCCCAGCAGACGCGCGGCGCGTTCCGAGAGTTGCAGTTCGTCGGCGCCGGGACGCCACTCAAGCACGCCGACCTTCGCGCCGTCGGCCGCGATCTGGAAGTGTGTCTCCGCGCGCTCGGCTTCCGCTTCCGCGAGGCGTGCGCGCTGTGCGTTCTGGCGCATGAGCAAATAGAGCACGGCCATTGCCGCCAGCGGCGCCGCCGCGACGAGCGCGAAGCGCAGGAACGCCGCCAGCCACAGATCGAGTGCGCCAGGGGCAGGGGCTGCCGCCATCACGCCCAGATTGCCGATCTGTGCGGTTGCTTCCGCCGCCACCCAGGTGCGCTCATTGCCGTCACGGATGAGCGCGCCGTTGTCGCCGGCGCGCGCCGCGCCGAGTACTTGCTGTTGGGCGCGTGCGCCAGCCTGCTGCATCGCCGGCGACGCGTAGAGGATCGCGCCATCGGCGGAGGCAATCAGCACGCGTGCGTTTTCGTCGAGTTCCGGCAGCAGAAGCGCGGGATCAACGACGGTGACGATGGCGCGATCGCCGACGTTGCGCACGATCACAGGGGCCGTTGGCAGTTCGCCGCGATCGGGCGCGCCGACCCAGATGTCGGCGCCGCTTGCGGCCTGCAACGCCGCCGCCACCAGCGCCGCTTGCGCCGGATCGGTAATGGCCTCGATGGCGCCGGCGCTGTTGACGATCGCCGCCGCCGCAGCGGGACGCGCCGACGCAGCTGCGTTGGCGATCGCGGCCGCAGACGCGCCGCCCGAGCGCGCGAGATCAGTGACGCCGGCGCTGGCGCCCATGGCGATCGCGAGGTTTGCGTTCACGCGCTCGGCGATGAGCCCGGCCGCCGATGATTGCGCGGCGATGATCGTATCGGCGGCGCCATCGTGATGGGCGCGGATTTGCGCGGCGATCGCCGCGAAGAACGCGGTAACGAACACCAGCACAAGCACGATGAACGGCTTGTTGGCCTTATATGGCGCAGCGCCTTGCGGCGCTTCGTAAGCATTGTCGTTCGACACAAGTATTCCCCGGCCCGCCCCGAATCGCCGTTCGGAATCTCGAAGAGTCTGAATTGTAACGGCTTGGTAAACGCTCTGTCGATGCACGCGCTGGAAAGGCTGCCCCGCGAACGAGCAGACTGGCCAACGCGTCACACCTGTTAGTAACTAGGCGAGCGTGCGCTCCACCATTTCCCGCGTGTTCTTCGATAGTTGCGGAAGCGAAGCAAGCTGTTCAAGCGCCTTACGCGCATGTTCCTGCCTTTGTGAATCGAATCGCCGCCACGATTCGAACGGCGTCAAGAGCCGCGCGGCGAGTGCTGGGTTGAGTGTATCGATCGTTTCGGCAAGCGAAGCGAGGAACCGGTAGCCCTCGCCATCGGCGGCATGGAACGCGCGCGGGTTGCGCATCGCGAAGGCGGCCGCGAGCGAACGCACGCGGTTCGGGTTCTTCAAGCTGAACTCCGGATGCGCGCGCAACCGCTCGACCCGCTGCAATGCATCGCCGCGCGGCGACGAAGCTTGCACCGCGAACCATTTGTCGATGACCAGCGGGTTCGCCTTCCAGCGTTCGTAGAACTTCGCCAGTGCTTCATCGAACGCCGGGCTCTCCGCCGCGCCGAGCGCCTCAAGCGCCGCGACTGCTTCAGTCATGCTCTGGGCGTTCTCATAGGCATCGATCAGTACTTCGCTCGGGCCGAGCGATGCGAGCAGATCGAGCGCCGCGCTCTTGAGCGACCGCCGGCCGGCGGCATCGGCGCCTGGCGAGAACGGCACTTCGCCCTTGGTGCGTGCGATGGCTTCCAGGCGTTCACGCAGCGCGCCGGCCACCGCGCGGCGCAACGCTTCGCGCGCGCTGAAGAGCTTCTCCGGATCGGGCGCTTTCGACGCGAGCACCAATTCGTTCAGATCAGGCAAGCGCAGCGCCAGCGCCGCGAACGCCGGGTCCTCCTGTGCGCGATCGAGTTCGCGCCCTAGCGCTGTCGTGAGCGCGGAGACCGAAGCGCCGCTCTCGCCGAGCATGATCGAGCGCGCCAGCGTCTGGCCCGCTTCCCAGCGTGTGAAGGGATCGGGGTCGTGCGCCATCTGCGCGAGGCGCGCTTGCGGGGTCAGATCGTCGTCCAGCGTCACCGGCGCGGAGAAGCCGCGCACGGCCGAGACGATCGGCTCTTCCATCACATCGCTGAATCGCAGCGTGGCTTGACTATCCTCGAGCACAAGCCGGTGCTCGGTGCGCGAGAGGCTTTCGCCCTCGATCTTCGAGGCAATGATCGCGCCGTCGGGGCTGATGAACCCGATCTGCAGTGGGATCGGGGCAGGGAGCTTGTGCGGCTGGCCGGGCGTCGCCGAGAGGCGCTGCGAGACGTGCAGCTCATAAGTACGCGCCGCCGCATCATACGCGCCGCGCACTTTCAGCGCCGGCGTGCCGGCCTGCTCGTACCAGCGCATGAAGGTGTCGAGCTTCCTCCCCGAGGCCTCCTCGAAGCACGCGATGAAATCTTCCACCGTCGAGGCCGTGCCGTCACGGCGTTCGAAATAGAGCTGCATACCATGATCGAACGCATCCGCGCCGATGATCCGCTTGAGCATGCGGATCACTTCGCCGCCCTTTTCATAGACGGTGGCCGTGTAGAAATTGTCGATCTTCTGATAGCTCGATGGCCGCACCGCGTGCGCGAGCGGGCCTGCGTCCTCGCCGAACTGGCGCGCGCGCAGCCGCTTCACGTCCTTGATCCGCTGCACGGGCCGCGAGCGCTGGTCTGCGCTGAATTCCTGTTCGCGATAAACAGTGAGTCCTTCCTTCAAGCAGAGCTGGAACCAATCGCGGCAGGTGATGCGGTTGCCGGTCCAGTTGTGGAAATATTCGTGG
>CAYUOC010000008.1:0-13255 GCA_964446305.1 uncultured Terricaulis sp.
GGCGGGGCTTTGCTGGATGAGACCGGCTCGGTGATCGGCATCGCGGTTTCCGGTTACCAAAGCAATGGTGCGTCGGTGGGGTTGAACATGTTCATTCCCATCGGTGACGCCATGGATTTCCTGGCGCTGGAGCGGCAGTAAGCCCTCTTAACCACTCGCTAACCTTGTTTTGCGAGCCTCCTGCCATGCGCAAGACAGCTCTTTTGGCGTTTCTGGCGATGGCAGCTCCTGCCATGGCGGCGGAGCATGGCGCGCCCGCAAAGGATGATCCCAGCCACGCGCCCCAGAAGGGCGGCAGGCCCGGCACCAATGTCGACATGCCGTATCTGATGGCGCCCCTGACCAACGCCGACGGCAAGCTGATCGGCTACGCCTATATCTCTTCGCGCCTGACCGCATCTTCCGAAGGCGTCGTCACCGATGTGCGCGAGAAGCTGCCTTTCATCCAGGACCTGCTGGTGCGCAACGTCAACAACCTTACCGTCTCCACGCCGGACGATCCGGAGAAGGTGGACATTGCCGGTGTCGAAGCGCGTCTGCTGGCCGATGCCCGCAAGGTGATGGGCGCGGGCAAGGTGAAACAGATCATCGTCTGCACCGTGCAGATCGCCGAGCTGCGCCCCAAGCAGACCCCCGCGCTGCATACCCCGGCGGATGCCGCGCCCGCCCATGGTGCGCCGCCCCCCAAGAATCCCGTCAAGTCCCGCTGCGAAAGCTGACTTTTCGTCGGCCCGTCCCAAAAACTTCGCAATGCGGCGGGTTGCCTAGCCAGGAGGCTTTTGGCAGTCTTTGCCCGCCCTTGAAGCGGCGAGTCCCATCTGCCTGACAGGATGGGACACCGGCCATGGGGATCGGCTCGCAGCCCATCCTCACATTCGATGGGGAAGGCTCAAGCCGACCCGCATACGAACATCTCTGAGGGGACACTCATGGAATTGAATCTGATCTTGGCCAGCGGCGTGCTGGCGCTGCTCTATGGCCTATGGACCATCCGCGCGGTGCTGAGCCTTCCGGCTGGCAATGCCCGGATGCAGGAAATCGCCGCCGCCATCCAGGAAGGCGCCGCGGCCTATCTCAACCGCCAATACACGACCATCGCCATTGTCGGCGCGGTGATCTTCGCGCTCGCCTGGATATTCCTGGGCTGGCAGGTCGCGCTGGGCTTCTTCATCGGTGCGGCCCTGTCGGGCGCCACCGGCTATATCGGCATGTATGTTTCGGTCCGCGCCAATGTGCGCACCACCGAAGCGGCGCGCAGCGGACTGGCCGCCGGCCTTTCGGTGGCGTTCCGCGCCGGCGCCGTCACCGGCATGCTGGTGGTGGGCCTGGGCCTTTTGGCGGTCGCCGGCTATTACGCGGTGCTGACCTGGGGCTTCGGTCTTTCGCTGGACAATCCGGTCGACAGTCGCGTCATCGTGGACAGCCTTGTGGGCCTGGGCTTCGGTGCCTCGCTGATCTCGATCTTCGCCCGTCTCGGCGGCGGCATCTTCACCAAGGGCGCCGACGTGGGCGGCGACATGGTGGGCAAGGTCGAAGCCGGCATTCCGGAAGACGATCCGCGCAACCCGGCCACCATCGCCGACAACGTCGGCGACAACGTGGGCGATTGCGCCGGCATGGCAGCGGACTTGTTCGAAACCTATGCGGTGACCGCGGTGGCGACGATGGTGCTGGGCTCCATCCTGTTCCGCGAAGCGCCGGAGGTAGCGACCATCATGATGCTGCCGCTCGCCATCGGTGGGCTCGCCATCATCGCCTCGATCATCGGCACGTTCTTCGTGCGCCTCGGCGCCTCGCAGAACATCATGGGCGCGCTCTACAAGGGCCTCGTGGCCGCCGGCGTGCTTTCGGCTGTCGGTCTCGCCGCCGCGATCCAGGTGACGGTTGGTTGGGAATCCATCGCCCCGAGCCTTGGCGCGACCAACCCGCTCGCCGCGATCACCGGCCAAAGCCTCTTCTTCTGCGGCGTCATCGGCCTTCTGGTGACGGGTGCGATCGTGTGGATCACGGAATACTACACCGGCACGGGCTTCCGCCCGGTGAAGAGCGTGGCGAAGGCTTCCGAGTCGGGCCACGGCACCAACGTGATCCAAGGTCTCGCGGTGTCGATGGAATCGACGGCGCTGCCGGCGCTGACGATCGTTGCCGGCATCATCGCGTGCTTCACGCTGGCGGGCCTGTTCGGCATCGCCATCGCGGTGACGACCATGCTTTCGGTTGCGGGCATCATCGTCGCGCTCGACGCGTTCGGCCCGGTGACGGACAATGCCGGCGGCATCGCCGAAATGTCCGAACTGCCGAAGGAAGTGCGCGTGACGACCGACGCGCTCGACGCGGTGGGCAACACCACCAAGGCGGTGACGAAGGGCTATGCGATCGGCTCAGCCGGTCTTGGCGCGCTCGTGCTGTTTGCGGCGTATTTTGAAGATCTCAAATACTACGCCGCGCACCCGGCCGAATTCCGCTTCTTTGAAGGCGTCGTGCCGGATTTCGCGCTCTCCAATCCGTACGTGATCGTCGGCCTGTTCGTGGGCGGCTTGCTGCCGTACCTGTTCGGCGGCTGGTCGATGACGGCGGTGGGCCGCGCGGCTGAAGCGGTGGTTCAAGAAGTGCGCCGTCAGTTCAAGGAAATCCCCGGCATCATGGATCGCAAGGCCAAGCCCGATTACGGCAAGGCTGTCGACATCCTGACGCAAGCGGCGATCCGCGAGATGATCGTGCCGTCGCTGCTGCCGGTGCTGGCGCCGATCGCGCTGTTTGCGGTGATCTATGCGATCTCCGGCCCGGCCAACGCGTTCGCTTCGCTGGGCGCGCTGTTGGTGGGCGTGATCGTGACCGGGTTGTTCGTCGCCATCTCGATGACGTCGGGCGGCGGCGCTTGGGACAACGCCAAGAAGCTGATCGAAGAAGGCCATCATGGCGGCAAGGGCAGCGACGCCCACAAGGCCGCGGTGACGGGCGATACGGTTGGCGATCCCTACAAGGATACGTCCGGCCCCGCCGTGAACCCGATGATCAAGATCACCAACATCGTGGCGCTTCTGCTGCTCGCGGTGCTGGCGCACTGGAACTGATCGGGTTCGGTCAAACCAAAACAAAACGCCCCGGTGAAAGCCGGGGCGTTTTTCTTTTGGGTTCGGGCTGAACCGAAATTTTAGCGGTCGCGGCGCGCGCCCTGTTCGTCCTCGTCGCGTCCGATCGGAGGGGCGCGGCCGATATTGCCGAACAATTGTTCAAGCAAGCCAAGCTCGCGTCCGCGCGTTGGCGTGGAATTGTCGTTGTAGGCGACCACTTGCCCGCGCTCGAGGCCAAACTTTTCGACCGCGGCGACGGTGTCGCCGTCAAAGCGCACGACCATCACTTGGCGCTCGGTGATGCGGGGGGTGTAGAACGCCACGCGCTCCTGCACGGCCGAGAGGTAGTACCAGGAGGCCGTCTGATCCATCACCGCGGTGGTGGAGGGGCTGCCGAAGCGCTGCTGCACCGTCGAGCGCGTATCCACGCCCACTTGCGGGTCAGGAATTTCCACATTGTTGCGCTCAGCCGAGAAGCCGCTGTAGGTCTGCACCGGGGCGCACGCCACCGCAGCGCCAAGCGCGACAAGAGCCGCCGACAAACGCAAGAAACCGCGATCCATGCCATCACCTCGGGGGGGCCGCGCGCCCAAATCGGGGTCAACGGGTAAGGCGCGGCGGCGAACGGGGCAAGAGGGGAGCACAGGCAAGGCATGTCGATTTGGCCGTTCAGGCGCAATCAGGCGAATACGGGCGCCCAAGACCTGCTGCGCGCGGTCGTCGCCGCCAGTCGCAGGCCCGAATTTTTCGGCCCTGGCCGGGTCCCCGACACGCTTGAGGGGCGATTCGAGCTGCTCGCGCTGAACGCGGCGCTCGCCCTGATGCGCCTCAAGGCGACGCCTGAGGCCGCGGGGCTGGCCCAAAGCTTCACCGATCAATTGTTCCGCCACATCGATTCGGGCCTGCGCGAGGAGGGGGTTGGCGATATGGCCGTGCCCAAGCGGATGCGCCGCCTGGCGGGGGATTTTTACGGTCGGCTCGAGGCTTACGCCTCTGGCGTGAACGATCCGACCGCGCTGGCCGATGCGATCGGGCGCAATGTCCTGGGCGACAACGCCGATCCGGCGTTCGCGGCCCGTCTGGCGGCGTATGCGGCCCAGCTTGCCGCACGTCAGGGCGGGCTTGATCTCGAGGCGCTGGCGCAAACGGGCGCCTGGGACTGCGCTTTTGCCTGACCGGACGGTTTGGCTTTCCCGGGCGCGAGGCTTATGGTCCGCCCCGATTTCGACGGCCTCGACGGGCCCCGTTCTCGTGCGCGCACTCTAGGGGCGAACAACACACGCATGGCCGACAGCACTCTCATTCTATCGATTGATGGGATGGGCGGAGACGCCGCCCCCGACATTGTTGTTGAAGGCGTCGATATCGCCGCGCGCCGCAATAACGGAAGCGTGCGCTATCTGCTGCATGGCGACGCGGCGCGGCTGAACGCGCTGCTGGAGCGCTATCCGCACGCGAAGGCCGCGAGCGAGGTCGTTCCCGCGGAAAAGACGATCGGCATGGATGTGAAGGCCAGCCAGGCGCTGCGCCAGGGCAAGGGCTCAAGCCTTTGGAACGCCGTGCAGGCGGTGGAGGAAGGGCGCGCGCACGCGGTCGTCTCCGCCGGCAATACGGGCGGCTACATGGCCATCGCCATGTTCCGGCTGCGCACGATGGAGGGCGTGCATCGCCCCGCGCTCGCCGCGCGCTGGCCCGCGGCGACAGGCGGTTATGTCGTCATTCTCGACGTGGGCGCCAATGTGGGGGCAGACAGCGAGCAATTGGTCGAGTTCGCTATTATGGGCGAAGCGTTCCAACGCGCGGTGTCCGGCAATGCGCGCCCCAGTGTGGCGCTGCTCAATGTCGGCGCCGAGGATCAGAAGGGGCACGAGGAAATCCGCAACGCGGCGCGCCTCGTGCGCGAGGCCAACCTGGACATGAATTTCCACGGCTTCGTGGAAGGCGACGACATCGCCAAGGGCACCGTGGACGTAGTGGTGACGGACGGCTTCACCGGCAATATCGCGCTGAAAACCGGCGAAGGCACAGCGCGCCTGGTCGGCCAATTGCTGCGCGAGGCGCTGACCAGCGGACCTTTGGCCATGCTTGGCGCGTTGATCGCCACACCGGCTTTGAAGAAGCTTCGCGCACGCATGGATCCCGGCACTTTTAACGGCGCGCTGTTCCTGGGCCTCAACGGCCTTGTCGTGAAAAGCCATGGCAGCGCCAGCGGGCCAGGCTATGCGGCCGCCATCGGCGTCGCCGAGAAAATGGCGCGCAGCGATTATCGTGAAGAAATCCAGCGCAATCTGGCGCGCCTTTCGCGCGCGCCCGCGGCGGCTGCGGAGAAATCGGCCGATGCGTAGCGTGATCTTGGGCGTTGGCGCGCACCTGCCGGCGCGGGTGGTGACCAACGCCGATCTCTCTCAGCGCGTCGATACGAGCGACGAGTGGATCGTCGAGCGCACCGGCATTCGCCAGCGCCACATCGCGGGCGACGGAGAAAAGACCTCCGACCTCGCCATCGCTGCCGCTAAGCGCGCGCTGGAGGCGGCTGGGCGCGAAGGGCGCGACATCGATCTGATCGTGCTGGCGACGACGACGCCGGATTTGACCTTCCCCGCCACGTCCGCGCGCGTGCAGGCCGCCATCGAAGCGGGCCCGGGCATGGCGTTCGATCTGCAGGCGGTGTGTTCGGGCTTCGTGTTCGCGCTGGCGACGGCGGATAATTTCCTCGCGCGCGGGCAGGCCAAGACGGCGTTGGTGATCGGCGCGGAGACATTCTCGCGCATCCTCGATTGGGAGGATCGCGCCACCTGCGTGCTGTTCGGCGACGGCGCCGGCGCGGTTGTGCTAGAGGCGCAAAGCCCCGGCCATGCCGGGGAGCGGGGCGTCATTTCCACTTTCCTGCGGACCGACGGGCGCAACCACGATCTGCTCTATGTCGATGGCGGGCCGTCGCAGACGCAGACGGTGGGCAAAGTGCGTATGGTGGGCAACGCGGTGTTCCGCCAGGCGGTGGAGCATATTTCGGGCGCCATGCTGGAGGCCTGCGCGCGCGCCGGCGTGCCGCTGGACGCGGTGGATTGGTTCGTGCCGCACCAGGCCAACCAGCGCATTCTGGACGGGGTGGCGCGCAAGCTCGGCATCGACCGCGACAAGGTGGTGTCGACGGTCGCGTTGCACGGTAATACGTCTGCGGCCTCGGTGCCGTTGGCGCTTGATGTTGCGGTGCGCGATGGGCGCATCAAGCCGGGCGACCTGGTTCTGATGGAGGCGCTGGGCGGGGGTCTCACCTGGGGCGCGGCTCTTGTCCGCATGTGACCGGGCCGCAAGATTTGACCTAAGCCATGGATGGCCTTAGCTTTTCCTTCAAGCACGCGGGCCTCGCCGCGCGCGGCGGAGGGGGCTCCGGTGACGGGAAAGACGATAACGCGGGCCGATCTGGTGGAAGCGCTGGCGCGCCGCGCCAATCTTCAGCGCGCTGACGCCAACCGCTTGCTCACGCGCATGCTGGATATGGTGCAGGACGCTTTGGTCGAAGGCGAAACGGTTAAGCTGTCGCGTTTCGGCAATTTTAACGTGCGCGCAAAACGCCAACGCATCGGGCGCAATCCGAAAACCGGTGAAGAAGTGCCGATCACGCCGCGCCGCGTGGTGACGTTCCGGCCGTCGCAAATGTTGCGCGACCATGTGGAAAAAGGCGATCGCGGACGCGCGAAATCGTAAACGCGCAGGCGATGGCGGGAAGCGCGCGACGTTAAGGCGCGCCGCGCGCGTGCGGCATTGACGGCGCCCCGCTAAGCGCCAAGGTGACGCCGCATCACGAGATGGGAGTCATGTCGATCAAAGCGGCGATCAAGAGCGCGCTCCGCCCGGCTGTGGGCGCGGCGTGGCCAGCGATTGAATCGGCGGCCATTCTGGGCGCGCGCGTGCGCGCGGGCGCTGTCGCGATCGAATGGTTCGATGCTTGGAACGCGCAACTCGATGAAGCGCTCGAGCACGTGCCGCCGATGCCGGAATGTCCGCACGATGTGTATCGCGCGCTGGTGAAGGACACGGGCGTGCCCAAACGCCATGTGATTGCGCGTGAAAACGACGCGGTGACGGCGGTGATTTCACTACGTAAGCGCCGCCATTTCTGGGAGCCGGTGACGTATCAGTGCGTGCCCAAACAGGTGGCGCCGGCGGTGAACGCCGCGGCGCTCGGGCGCGCGCTGAAGGCGCTTGGGCTGGAAATCCGGGTTGAAGGCGGGATGGGCGAAAATATCGTCGAACTCAATCCCACCAAGTCGTGGGCTTATGAATGGCGCAAGGTGGAGCTCGACACCGATTACGAAGCGCACTGGCGCGAGAAGAAACGCCAATACACCATCCGCCGCGCGCGCAAGACGCTGGCGCAAGTCACCCAGCGCGTCGATGCGCCCGGCGATGCGGAATGGATCGTCGAACATTGGCGCAAGCAATGGGCCGACAACGAAAGCCGCGAAGTGGTGGCCGCGCCCGATCGCGCCAATTTCTGGCCGGCTTTGATGGCGGCGCGCGATCGCAGCGCGCTGAAGCTGCACACGCTGCAAATCATGAAAGAGGATCGCCGCATGGCGGGCCTAGTGTTTACCAGTATGGGCGACACCGCGATGATCCAATGCGGCGGCGCAGATCTTGAGTTTGATGATGATTACGCGCGTGCGGCTGTGCTGATCGCGGCGATCGAATGGGCCAAAAGTGCAGGTTTTAAGGTGCTCGACATCGCCGGCGGCCCGGCGAAACGCTATTGGGGGCCAGTGGGCGGGCAGCGTTATGGCGGGCTTTTCCGCGGGCCGATCGTGGCCGCGTTTGCGTGGGTGATGCCGCAATAAGCACGCCCGCTTTAAGCATTTCATGATTAACGCGCGGCGTGTGTAAACCGCACTACACTGCCGTGTTGGGCGAAGTTATCCACAGTCTCACCGTGCACGGGGCGAACTCGGCGCCCTTTGGCACGAAAGCCGCATTGAATGACCAATCCAGTGGTGGGGCTTGGTCATGGGCGTGCGCGTTTGGAAATCTGCGCTTCTTGTTACATCGGCGTTGAGCTGCTTGGCCGCGCCTGCGTTCGCGCAAGTTGCTGATCTGCCGCAAGGGGGGCAAGTCGCCGCGGGCGCTGCATCGCTGAACTACACCCAGCCCGGTGCGCTTGTCGTGCGTCAGAGCACCGACAGCGCGATCATCAATTGGTCGAGCTTCGATATTGGCGCGTCCAACAGCGTTTATTTTGACCAGCCTGGCGCGGATTCGGCGACGCTGAACCGCGTGCTGGGCGATACGCCCTCTGTGCTGGCCGGCGCGCTTTCCGCGCCCGGCATGGTGATGCTGGTCAATCCGAACGGCGTGTCGATCACGCAAAGCGGAATTGTGGACACCGGCTCGTTCGTGGCCTCCACGCTCGATATCGCGGATTCCGATTTTCTCTCGGGCCGCACCACGTTCCGCCGCAGCGGGCGTGCGGGCGTTGTGTCCAATCGCGGGACTATTCGCGCGGCCCAAGGCGGCTCGGTGGCGCTGATCGGCGCGGGCGTCGTCAATGAGGGCGTGGTGGAAGCGCGGCTGGGCGCGGTGGCGTTCGGGGCGGGCGATCTGGTGACGCTGGATTTCGGCGGCGACGGGTTCCTCTCGATCGGCGTGCCGGCTTCCGAACTGGAAGGTTTGACGGACGCGTCCGGGCGGCCGCTGAGCGCGCTGATCACGGCAGACGGCGCGGTGCGCGCCGATGGCGGACGCATTTTCATGTCGGCGGCGGGCGCACAAAGCTTGATGCGCCAGGCCATCAATGTGCCCGGTGAGCTGATTGCGCGCAGCGTGGGGCGCGATGCGCAGGGCCGCATCGTGCTGGAAGCGCATGGCGGGGCGGCGGTGCTGAGCGGACGCTTGGACGCATCCGGCGATGCGACGGCGAACGGCGGCGATGTTTCCATCAATGGCGGCGCGGTGATTCAAGGCGGCGTGATCAACGCCGATGGCGCGGGCGGCGGAGACGTGCGCATCGCCGCGAGCGGCGACATGCTGCTGGCGGGGCTGATTTCCGCGCGCGGCGTGTCCGACGATGGCGGCGCGGTGGCGCTGAGCGCGGGCGCCGCGCTGCGCGAGAACAGCTCAAGCGCAACCGATGTTTCGGGTGCGGGCGATGGCGGCGTGATCGAGGTTGCAGGCGTCAGCGTGCTGACCTCGGGCCGCTATAGCGCGATTGGCGCGAGCGGGCGCGGCGGGCGCATCGACATGACGGGCGGTTCGCTTACGCTTTTATCGACGCAGATCGACGCCAGCGGCGCCGCGATGGGCGGCCTCGTGCGCATTGGCGGGGCGTTCCAGGGCGGACGTGAAGAGCGCACGGAGAGCGAGCTTTACGCGGGCTTTGAAGGCCGCTTCGGTGCGCCGGGCTTGGCTTCGGCCGAGCGTGTGTTCGTCAATGACGGCGTGCTGATCAATGTCGCCGCCGCGAGCGGCCAGGGCGGCGCGGCGATCATCTGGTCCAGCACGCTGACGACGATGCTGGGCGCGGTGAACGCACAGGGCGGGTTTGTGGAGGTTTCTAGCGCCGATACGCTGCGCACGGTCGATCTTTCGCGCTTGCTGGCCGCTTCGGTGTTGCTCGATCCGACCAATATCGTGATCGGCGATTTCGTCGCGCAACAAACCTGGTCCTATGCCGCAGCGCTCGACGTCGACGACGCGCCCGTGGGCGTGGCCGACGAAGTGGGCTTGAGCGTGGCGCTGAACGCGGCGGGCGATCGCCTCGCCGTGGGCGCGATGCTGGATGACGGCGCTGACAATCTCTCGCTCGATTCCGGTGCTGTTCACCTCTTCACCTTCGCCGACAACAATTTCGGCGGCGGCGCCTATGTCGGCACGATCGGCGATTCGTATGTGGGCGCGGGCAACACCAATGTGACGTTGGATGATGCCGACCGCTTCGGCTCCGGCCTTGCGCTGAACGCGGCGGGCGATCGCATGGCGATCGGCGCGCGCGCGGACGACGGGCTTGGCAACGGCTCGGGCAGTTCGGGCGCTGTGTATCTCTACACGTTCACCGACACGAGCTTTGGCGGCGCCGCGCTCGCGGCGCGCGCGGGCGTCGGTTACGAAATCGATCTCACCGGCACGCTTGATGGCGGCGATCTGTTCGGCAGCGCGCTTTCACTCAACGCCGACGGCACGTTGCTGGCGGTGGGAACGCCCTTCGATGACGGCGCGCCAGGCACGCCCGACGCCGATTGGGGTGCGGTGCATCTCATCAGCTTCTCCAATACCAGCTTTGGCGGCGCCGCGCTCGCGGCGACAATCGGCCAGGGCTACGCAGGCCCCAACGACATCAATCTCGGCGTGGGCCAGAGCGATAACGACCAGTTCGGCCATTCCGTCGCGCTGAACGCGGCGGGCGATCGCCTCGCGGCCGGCGCCATTCGCGATGACGGCCCGCTCGATACGCTGGATCAAGCGGGCTCGGTGCGGCTCTTCACGTTCGCCAATTCGAGCGGCGCGGGCGGGGCCCACGTGGGCACGATCGGCCATGATTATGCGGGCGCCAACGATGTGAACCTCGCCGGCGTGCTGGGCATGGATGACGGCCTCGGCATTTCGGTGTCTTTCAACGCGCTGGGCGATCTGCTCGCCATCGGCGCGACCGGCGATGACGGCTTCGGCGACGGCGCCAGCAATTCGGGCGCGGTCTATCTGATCAAGTTCGACGACGGCGATTTCAACGGCGGCGCGCTCGTCACGACCCTCGGCGTCGGCTATGTGGCGGCTGGCAATGTCAGCGTGCCGGGTTTGGCGGCGGGCGATGTGTTCGGCCGTTCGGTGGCGCTGAACGGCGCGGGCGATCGGCTCGCTGTCGGCGCGCCTGGCCTCACCGCCGCAGGCGGCGTGACGTTGTTTACGGCGAGCCCCAACACGCTGGGAAATGTGGCCTTCGTCGACAATGCGGCGGGCGTGACCAATATCTCGCGCGCGCAATTGCAGGCGACGCTGTCAAACGGCGTGAACGTGGTGCTGCAGGCGAGCAACGACATTACGCTGAATGCGGGCGCGGGCCTTGTGGTCAACAATGGCGGCGGCGATGGCGGCGATCTTACGCTGCAGGCCGGGCGCTCCGTGATCCTCAACGCAGCGGTGAACACCGACAATGGCGCTCTCACCATCGTGGCCAACGAAGCCGCCGGCGCGGGCGTTGTGGACGCTCATCGCGCGGCGGGCGCGGCGGTGCTGCAAACCGCAGCAATCGATGCGGGAACGGGCGCGGTGCGCCTCACCATCGGCGACGGCGCGGGCGTGACCAACGCCGCCGGCGGCGACATGGTCCTTGCGGCGCTCACCGCGGGCTCCGTGATCATCGAAAACCTCGCCGCTTCGGGCGGGGACATCATCCTGAACGGCGCCATCGCCGGCAGCATCGGCGCGACGCCGATCGTGATTGCGGCGGGTGATGGGGCGCTGGTCAACAATGTGGGCGCGGGCGTGCTCGATCCAGGCGCCGGGCGCTGGCTGATCTATGCCGGCGCGCACGCCGACATCACCGCCAACGGCCTTGCCGGCAATCCGTTCTACGACACGCTTTACAATCCCGCGGCGCCGGGCGCGCTTGGCGCGTCGGGCAATCGCTTCGTGTTTGAACTGGCGCCGACGCTCACGGTGACGGCAAGCGACGCCGCGCGCGTTTATGGCGACGCCGACCCAGCGCTTGGTTATGTCATCACAGGCTTGGTCGGGACCGACACGCTGGCCGCCGCCGTGCAGGGCGCGGCGGATGTGACCACCGATGCGGCGTTGGCCGCCGATGTCGGAACCTACGCCACGTTGGCCGCGCTCGGCACGCTGGCGTCCGATTACAATTACGCTTTCAGCTTCACGCCGGGCGTGTTCACGATCACGCCGCGCGCGATCACCGTGACGGCCGATGACCTGTCGCGCATCTATGGCGATGCCGATCCAGCGCTGACGCATCAGATCACGGCGGGCAATCTTGTGTTCGGCGATACGCTGGCCGGCGCCTTGGCGCGCGCGGCAGGCGAGAATGTAGGCGATTACGCGATCACTCAAGGCGCGCTAAGCGCGGGGGCGAACTATACGCTCACGTTCGTGGACGGGACGCTCTCCATCACCCCGCGCGCAATCACCGTGACGGCGGATGATCTGACGCGCATCTATGGCGATGCCGACCCGGGGCTCACGCATCATATCACGGCGGGCAACCTGGTGTTTGGCGACACGCTGGCGGGCGCGCTGACCCGCGTGGCGGGTGAAAACGTGGGCGACTACGCCATCACGCAGGGCACGCTGGCGGCTGGCGGCAATTACACGCTGACCTTTGTGGACGGGACGCTCTCCATCACCCCGCGCGCAATCACGGTGACGGCTGATGACCTGACGCGCATCTATGGCGATGCCGACCCGGCGCTGACGCATCAGGTCACGGCGGGTAATCTGGTGTTCGGCGATACCCTGGCCGGCGCTCTCACGCGGGCGGCGGGCGAGGACGTGGGCGATTACGCCATCACGCAGGGCACGCTTTCGGCTGGCGGCAATTACACGCTGACCTTCGTGGACGGCACGCTCTCCATCACGCCGCGCGCGATAACCGTGACAGCGGATGATCTGACGCGCATCTATGGCGATGCCGACCCGGGGCTCACGCATCAGGTCACGACCGGCAACCTCGTGTTCGGCGACACGCTGGCTGGCGCCCTCACGCGGGCGGCGGGCGAAAACGTGGGCGGCTACGCCATCACGCAAGGCACGCTCAGCGCGGGCGCGAACTATGATGTCACGTTCGTAGACGGTACGCTCACCATCACGCCGCGCGCGATTACAGTGACGGCGGATGATTTGACCCGCATCTATGGCGATACCGATCCGGCGCTGACGCATACGGTCACGACCGGCAACCTCGTGTTCGGCGACACGCTGGCTGGCTCGCTGACGCGAGCGGCGGGCGAGAACGTCGGCGATTATGCGATCACGCAGGGCACGCTTAGCGCGGGCGCCAATTATACGCTCACCTTCGCGGACGGCACGCTGAGCATCACCCCGCGCGCGATTACAATTACGGCGGACGATCTCAGCCGCATCTATGGCGATACCGACCCGGCGCTGACGCATCAGGTCACGACCGGCAACCTCGTGTTCGGCGACACGCTGGCTGGCGCCCTCACGCGGGCGGCGGGCGA
>CAYUOC010000008.1:13355-48211 GCA_964446305.1 uncultured Terricaulis sp.
CGACCCGGCGCTGACGCATCAGGTCACGACCGGCAACCTCGTGTTCGGCGACACGCTGGCGGGTGCTTTGACCCGTGCGGCGGGCGAGAACGTGGGCGATTACGCCATCACGCAAGGCACGCTGGCGGCGAGCAGCAATTACACGCTCACCTTCGTGGACGGGACGCTGAGCATCAGCGCGCGGCCGATTACGATCACCGCCGACGACATCTCGCGCATTTACGGCGACGCCGACCCGGCGCTGACGCATCAGATCACCAGCGGCGATCTGGCGTTCGCCGATGCGCTGACCGGCGCGCTGACGCGGGCGGCGGGCGAGGACGTGGGCGATTACGCCATCACGCAGGGCACGCTTTCGGCCGGCGCCAATTACGATGTGACGTTTGTGGATGGCGTGTTCACGATCACCCAGCGCGGCCTCGTGATCACCGCCGATGATCTCGCCCGCATCTATGGCGACGCGGACCCCGCGCTGACCTACGCGATCACCAGTGGCGCGCTGGAGGCCGGCGACAGCCTGACGGGCGCGCTCGACCGCGCGGTGGGCGAAAATGTCGGCGTCTACGCCATCACCCAAGGCACGCTGAGCGCGGGCGGCAATTATACGCTGACCTTCGTGGACGGCGCGCTGACGATCACGCCGCGCGCGATCACGGTGACCGCCGATGATCTGACGCGTATCTATGGCGACGCTGATCCGGCGCTGACCTATGCGATCACCAGCGGCGACTTGGCCTTTGCCGATACGATCAGCGGCGCGCTGACGCGGGCCGGGGGCGAGAATGTCGGCGACTACGCTATCTTGCAAGGCACGTTGACGGCCGGCGCCAATTACGCGCTCACCTATCAGGACGGCGCGCTGACCATCACGCCGCGCGCGATCACCGTGACGGCCGACGACCTGACGCGCGTGTACGGCGATGCCGATCCAGCGCTCACGCATCAGGTGACGGCGGGCAATCTGGTGTTTGGCGACACGCTCTCGGGCGCGCTGACGCGCGTGAGCGGGGAGAATGTCGGCGCTTATGCGGTGCAGCAAGGCACGCTGACGGCGGGCTCGAACTACGCTCTGACCTTTGTTGACGGCGCACTGACCATCACGCCGCGCGCGCTCACCATCACGGCAGACGATCTGGCCCGCATCTATGGCGATTCCGATCCCGCACTGACGCACCAGATCACCAGCGGCAATCTGGTGTTCGGCGATACGCTGGCTGGCGCGTTGACCCGCGCGGCAGGCGAAAACGTGGGCGACTACGCGGTCGGCCAAGGTACGCTCAGCGCGGGCGCGAACTATGACGTCACGTTCGTGGACGGAACTCTCACGATCACCCCGCGCGCCATCACGGTGACGGCCGATGATTTCACCCGCATCTATGGCGATACAGACCCGGCGCTGACGCATACGGTGACCAGCGGCAATCTGGTGTTCGGCGATGCGCTGTCCGGCGCGCTGGTGCGCGCGAGCGGGGAGGACGCGGGCGTTTATGTGATCAGCCAGGGCGCGTTGACGGCCGGCGCCAACTACACCCTGACTTTCGTGGACGGCGCGTTCACGATCATTCCGCGCGCGATCACGGTGACCGCGGACGATCTGGCCCGCATTTATGGCGACTCTGATCCGGCGCTGACGCACCAGATCACCTCGGGCAACCTCGTGTTTGGCGATACGATTTCGGGCGCGCTGGCGCGCGTTGGCGGGGAGAATGTCGGCGATTACGCGATCCTCCAAGGCACGCTGAGCGCGGGCTCGAACTATGTGCTCACCTTCGTGCAGGGCGCGCTCTCGATCACGCCGCGGCCGCTGACTATCACCGGCGACAGCTTCACGCGTGTCTATGGCGAGGCGGACCCGACGTTCACCTACGCGGTGACGAGCGGCAATCTGGTGTTTGGCGACACGCTGAGCGGGGCGCTGACGCGCGCGCCGGGCCAGAATGTGGGCTCCTACGCGGTGCAGCAGGGCGCGCTGAGTGCGGGGTCGAATTACGCGATTACGTTTATCGACGGCGCGCTGACGATCACGCCCCGGGCCATCATTGTGACGGCGAACGACATCTCCAAAATGTTCGGCGCGCCCGACCCGGCGCTGACCTGGGCGGTGACGGGCGGCAATCTGGTGTCCGGCGATGTGCTCTCGGGGGCGCTGACGCGGGCGGCGGGCCAGAGCGTGGGCGATTACGCCATCACCCAAGGCAGCCTGGGCAACGCCAATTACGCCATCACGTTCGTCAACGGCGTTTTCACCATTCAGCCGCTAGCCTCCGGTCCGCAATTCACGGTCGCGGAGAGCCCGACGCACACTATGCCGCCGGGCGCCGAGACGCCGCCGTTCGGCACGTCGGCGGCGGATACGTTCTTTACGCCTTCGACGACGCCGCCGCCAAGCGGCGCCGGCGAAGGGTGCGGGCAAGATGCAGACGGCGTTTGCGTCGCGCCGGGTTTGTGAGGATGGGGAAGATGGGGAAGCGCGTGATGCGCCCAAGCCGGCAGCTTGGACTTTGGCTGGCGTGCGCGGCGTCGGCGGGGGCGATCGCGCCCACGCTCGCCTTCGCGCAAACCGAATCGCCCAGCCAGACACGGCCTGGCGTGAGCGCCGCGGAACCGTCGCGCGATGCGATCTTCGTGTTTCCCTCGGCGCAGGGCCAAAGCGCCCCCGCAGGCGCGGAGGCCATTTCCTTCAACCTCACGAGCCTGACGATTGACGGCGCGTACGAGGATGTCAGCGCCGCCGGGGCCCCGCGCGGGGAGGTGACGGTCGCCGACATCTACGCCTACGCCGCGCAGTTGCAGGAAGCCTATCTCGACGCCGGCTATCCGCTCGCGCGCGTGATCGTGCCGGCGCAGGAATTGGACGAAAGCGGCGCTGTGCGTATTCAGGTGATCGACGGTTACGTTGAATCGCTCAATCTCGACGCCGTGCCTGAGCGCGCGCGTGCGCGCGTGCAGCAGGTGCTTGCGCCGCTGGTGGGCAAACGCCGCCCGACCGGCGCGGAGATCGAGCGGCGCTTGCTGCTCGCGGGTGATACGGCGGGGCTCGCGCTGCGCACGACGTTGACGGCGGGCGGTGAATTGGGTGGGGCGGTGCTGGTCATGCACGGCGCGCACGATCCGATCGCGGGCGTGCTGGCGATGGATAATCGCGTCTCTAAACCCTATGGCGGCTTTCAGATCGCGGCGTCGGTCGCGCTCAATTCGTTCTTGGGCGGGGGCGAGCAGATTTTTCTCACGTTCGCCGGTTTTCCCGAGCAACACATGTTCGACGACGAAGCGCGTCGCCGCTATTTCGCGCTGGGCTACAGCACGCCGATCGGCAGTGACGGGCTGAGCGCGAACGTCTCGCTCGATTATTCCAGCACGCGCCCCGGCGGCGATGTGGAGCCGCTGCGGCTGGAGAGTGAATACACGCGCATCGGCGTTGGGCTCTCTTATCCGCTGGTGCGCACGCGCACGCATAACCTGATCGCCAACGCCAATTTCGATTCCGTGCGCGAAACGCAGGATACCCGCATCACCGGCGCGCCCGAGCCGCTTTCGGAAGATCGCTTGAGCGTGCTGCGCCTGGGCCTCAGTGCTTCGGGGCGACTGCTGCGCGACAGCCATGGCGGCGTGCATGTTGAGCTGTCGCAGGGCCTCGACATCCTGAACGCGCGCAGCGCCGATGATGCAACGCCGCTGAAGCCGCTCTCACGCCAAGGCGCGGACGCGGAGTTTACGCGCCTTGAGGTGGAGGGCGCGTTCGAGACGCCGGTGGCGTCGAACGTCAGCTTCTCGCTCGGCGCGAGCGCTCAGCACGCGTTCGCGGATCCGCTGCTGCGCTCGGAGCAATATAGCCCGATCGGGCAGAGCGGGGTTTCGGGGCCGCCGTCTTCGGCGATCGTGGGCGATCGCGGCTGGTCCGCGCGCGCCGAATTGCGCTTTCCAGTGCGCAGCGAGGCCGCTTTTGTGACGCCGTATCTGTTCGCCGCCGCCGGGGAAGCGCATCTTGAGCGGCCCACAGCGCTCGAATTGAAGCGCACCGAAGCGCAAGCGTTTGGCGCCGGGCTGCGCTTACAGTCAGCGCCTGACGAATTCGGGCGCTCAGCGTTCTCTCTCGGCCTTGAAGCTTCGACGCTTCAGAGCAATGACGGCTCGGTGAGCGATGGGTGGTTCAGCGCGAACCTTTCGCTGCGCTTTTAGGCAATTCGGGCTTTTAGGTAATTTGGTCGGAGCGAGTGGATTCGAACCACCGACCCCCAGTCCCCCAGACTGGTGCGCTAACCGGGCTGCGCCACGCTCCGAACCGACCCCCGCGCCGGTTCACGCGGGAGGGGCTTATTAGCCGCCTCCGCCCCGGCCCGCAATGCGTTGAAACCGGGCGGGCGCGCCGGTTCCGCTGATTTTGTTGTGACCAGATGTGGCGCCCACGCGCCCTGACACAGCTTGGCGCCATTGCGGACGCTTGCGCCAAACGTGTTCAGCCGCCCCTCAGCGCCCCGGCGCGAAGCTCCAGGCAACGAGACGCGAGAGCTCGCCAACCCGAGGAGCATAGCAATGAAACGCTTTACCACCGCCGCCCTGGCCGCCCTTGCGATGGCCGTCCCGCTGAGCGCGGGCGCCGCCAGCGCGCAAACCCACCGCGACGTCCGCGAAGCGCGCCAAGAGGTGCGCCAAGAACGCCGCGATGTGCGCGAGGCGCGTCAGGACCTGCGCGATGCACGACGCGACGTGCGCCAGACGCAGCGCTGGAACGCGCGCCAACACAATGGCTACACTTACAATGGCCGCTGGTATTACGGCGAACCCACGCGCCAGATCATCAACAGCAATCGCTACGAGCCGGGCTATCGCAACTGGCGCCGCGGCGACCGTCTCTCGGCCTATGAGCGCGGCCACTATCGCCGCGTCGATTATCGCCGCGAGCGCTTGCGTGAACCGCCGCGCGGCTACCAATACGTGCGCAGCGATCGCGGCGAGACGTTGCTGGTCGGCATCGCGACCGGCGTGATCTTGAGCGTCATCTTGAGCCAATAGGCCTGACATCACGCTCGCGAACCGCCCCGGTGAAAGCCGGGGCGGTTTTGTGTTACCCGCCGCGATTCATCCAGCCAAACAGCGGTTTCAGCGGCAGAACCCACAAAACGCCGGCTGCGGCGAAATAGATGAGCTGCCCCCACCAGGGGAGAATTTGTACCAGATACCCGCCAAGCGCGGCGGCCAGCGCCGCGTAAATTGCGAGATACGCCAGCAAAACCAAGCACCCCAGCGCCTTGCGCGCCCGCTTTTGCATGATTTTCCCCAGCGGCGGCGCGCCGCGTTTCCGCCAAGCTCGCCCCGTTCTATGGGACCGGGCGAGAAGGACGCAAGCATGAGCGCAGAAGACACATGGCCGCCCCGCGCGCCAGCCTTGGGCTGGTGGCTTCTGGTAGTGTGCGCGCTGGTGTTGGCGATGATCCTGGTGGGCGGCGCCACGCGCCTGACCGATAGCGGGCTCTCGATCACCGAATGGGATCTGGGCAAAGGGCTGACGCCCCCGCTCAGCGAAGCGCGCTGGAGCGAAGAATTCGCGCTCTATCAGCAGACCACCGAGTATCAGGAACAGAATTGGGGCATGAGCCTCAAGGAATTCCAGCACATCTATTGGTGGGAATGGGGCCATCGCTTTCTCGGCAAGATGCTGGGCGTGGTCTATGCGCTGCCGTTCTTCTTCTTTCTGTTCACCGGGCGCTTGCGCGGGCGCTTCCGCACCACGATCGCGCTGTTTGCGCTGGGTGCGCTGCAGGGCGGGATCGGCTGGTGGATGGTGACGAGCGGGCTGTTTGAACGGCTGGACGTGAGTCCGATGCGGCTTGCGGTGCATCTCGGCATGGCGCTGATCATTCTGGCGCTGTCGCTTTGGGTGGCGCTGGGCGCGTTTGCTTGGCCGAAGAAAGCCTCAGCGCTCGGCGCGCCGCGTTGGGCGCCGCTGCTTTTGATGGCGCTGATTTTCACACAGGCGATGTTTGGCGCGCTGATGGCGGGCGCCGATGGCGGGCCAGCTTACGCCGATTGGCCCACGATCGGCGGGGAATGGATTCCCTCCACCGCGTTCGGGCTCGACTCCGCGCTGGCCAATTTCACCGAAGATCACGCGACGCAGCACCTGCTGCACAGAACGCTGGGCTACGTCGTGGGCCTGGGCGCGCTGGCGCTCGCCCTGGCGGGCGCGCTGCACGGGCAGGGCGCGGCGCGGACGACGGCGCTGATTGCCGGCGCGCTGGCGCTGGCGCAGGCGGGGCTCGGCGTGGCGACCGTGCTGCTGGGCTCGCCGCTCTGGATCAGCTTGCTGCACCAGGGCGGGGCGGCGCTGCTCTGGATGGCCGCGCTCGCGAACCTCAAGGCGGCATGGCGGTAACGGTGCTTGCTTACTATAATACCGCCATTCTAACTACAAGAAAACACAAGAAAAAATGAAGCCTATTGACGTCCTTTCGGCGTCCCACTAAACGCGCGCCTTCTTTTCTCGCAGGAACACCAAAATGCGCACCACTTCGACGCGCGCGGCGAAAGCTTCGGAAATCACGCACGGCTGGGTCGTGATTGACGCCGAGGGCGTGATCGTCGGCCGTCTTGCTTCTTTCATTGCGTTGCGTCTGCGCGGCAAGCACCGCGCCGATTTCACGCCGAACGTCGACACCGGCGATCATGTCGTCGTCATCAACGCCGAAAAAGTGGCGCTGACCGGCAAGAAGCTGACCGACAAAATCTATTACCGCCACACCGGCTATCCGGGCGGCGTGAAGGAGCGCGTCGCGGGCAAGGTGCTCGCCGGCAAGTATCCCGAGCGCGTGCTGGAGAAAGCTGTCGAGCGTATGATGCCGAAGGAAAGCCCGCTGGCGCGCAAGCAGCTCGGCAAGCTGCACATCTACGCCGGCGGCGAACATCCGCACGCGGCGCAGAAGCCGGCGACGATCGATTTCAAGTCCAAGAACCGTAAGAACTCGAAGGCGGCCTAATCCATGAGCGAAACCACGCAGGGCCTTGAGTCACTCGGCCAAATCACCGGTCTCCAGCCCGGCGCGACGCACGAAGCGGTGCCGCGCGAAAAGAAGATCGACAAGCTGGGCCGCGCCTACGCCACCGGCAAGCGCAAGAACGCCATCGCGCGTGTTTGGGTGAAGCCCGGCAAGGGCCAAATCACCGTGAACGGCAAGACGAGCGACGCGTATTTCGCCCGCCCCGTGCTGCGCATGATGATCAACCAGCCGTTCAAGATCACCGAGCGCGAAGGCGAGTTCGACGTGTTCGTCACCGTCACAGGCTCGGGCCTTTCGGGCCAGGCCGGCGCGGTGCGCCACGGCATTTCCAAGGCGCTCGCGGATTATGAGCCCGCGCTGCGACCGGCGCTGAAGCATGCCGGCTTCATGACGCGCGACAGCCGCGCTGTTGAGCGTAAAAAGTACGGCAAGAAGAAAGCGCGCCGCAGCTTCCAGTTCTCGAAGCGCTAATCCGCTTCAAAGCTCTGGCTTCAACGGGCGCTTTCCGACAAGGGAAGCGCCCGTTTTCTGTTTGGGATGTGTGATGGGATTCGTTGGCGTAGTTCTCGGCGCCTTCTTTTGCACTTGGTATGTCGGGGCGGCATTATTCCGAGGATCGCTCCCGATGACGCCGGGTTGGCTCGATCAGCGAATTCCATTGCGTAGGACGGATGCGCCAATCACGTATTGGGTGCATGTTTGTGTTGTCGCCGCATTGGCGATTTTGCTTTCGGCCTTGGCTTTCAATTGGGTGGAACTCGGCTCAGGAGCGTCGTAGTTGGTTGCACAGGTTTTCATCGACGGTGAAGCTGGCACGACGGGCCTGCAAATTCGTGAGCGGCTGGAAAGCCGCCGCGACCTTGAACTCGTCTCGATCGATCCCGCCAAGCGCAAGGATGCGGATGAGCGCAAGCGGCTGCTGAACGGCGCCGACGCAGTGATTCTGTGCTTGCCGGACGAGGCCGCGCGCGAAGCGGTGGGACTGATCGACAACGACGCGGTGAAGGTGATCGACGCGTCGACCGCGTATCGCGTGGCGCCCGGCTGGACGTATGGCTTCGCCGAAATGACCAAGGGCCAGCGCGCGGCGATCGCGGCGAGCAAGCGCATCACCAATCCTGGCTGCTATCCCACCGGCTTCATCGCGCTGACGCGGCCTCTGGTGGAGGCGGGCGTGTTGCCGCGCGACTGGGCGGTGAGCGTCAACGCCGTTTCCGGCTATTCGGGCGGCGGCAAGGCGATGATCGCGGAATTCGAGGATGAAGCGTCGCCGAGCTACACGCGCGCGCCGTATCGCATTTACGCCATGGCGCAGAAGCATAAGCACGTGCCGGAGATGCAAAAATACGCCGGCCTGGCGCGCGCGCCGATCTTCGCGCCGAGCGTGGGGCGGTATTACAAGGGCATGATCGTCGAGGTCCCGCTGCCGCTTGCGGCGATCGGCAACGGCTCGAAGCTTGAAGATGTGCACGGCGTGCTGGCGCAGGCGTATAAGGGCGAACGCTTTGTGAGCGTAGCCTCACTGGAAGAAGCGCGCGGCTTGAAGACGCTCGATCCCGAGGGGCTGAACGGCACGAACCAGCTCAAGCTGTTCGTGTTCGGCCACGACGAGGAGGCGCGGCTTGTCGCGCTGCTCGACAATCTCGGCAAAGGCGCAAGCGGGGCGGCGGTGCAGAATTTGAACATCGCGCTGGGATTGGATGAGGGCGCTGGGCTTTAGGTTTGGAGTCATTCCAGACAGCCGGAGGCTGATCTGGAATCCAGGGCTGAGGACTGAGCGTTTGCCCTGGGTTCCAGATCGCGCTGCGCGCGTCTGGAATGACTCGGGTTAGGCGCCCGACCGCACTTTCACGTATTCGCCTGGCGCGTCCGCGAGGGCGGGGAGGGGACCTTCGCCTGGCATGCGGGCGGGGATTTGATCGCCGCTCAGCTTCGAGAGCCACTGATCCCAATACGGCCACCACGAACCCGGATGCTCGACCGCAAACGCGAACCAATCCTCGACCGAGCCTTTGAGGTTCTTATTGGTCCAGTGCTGGTATTTCTTCGCGTCCGGATGGTTGATCACGCCCGCGATATGGCCCGAGCCGGCGACGATGAATTCCACCGGCCCGCCGAACGCGAGCGCGCTGCGATAGACGCTTTGCGCCGGCGCGATGTGATCTTCCTTCGAGCTCTGCATGAAGATCGGGATTTTCACGTCCTTCAGCGAGAGCGCGTCGCCCATCAGCGTCAGCTTGCCTTCTGCCAGCGCGTTGTCGCGGTAGAATTTGCGCAGATAGAAGAGGTGCAGGTTCTTCGGCATGCGCGTTTGATCGGCGTTCCAATAGAGCAGATCGAACGGCGGGGGCTGTTTGCCCATGTAGTAATTGTCGACCACGTAATTCCAGACGAGATCGTTCGAACGCAGCGCGTTGAACGTGTCGGCCATGGTCTGCGCGTCGAGCACGCCGCCGGCGGCGTCCATCTTGTCTTCCAGATAATCGAGCGCGGCGTCGTCGGTGAACACGAGCAATTCGCCCGCGGCCTTGAAATCGGCTTGGCTGGCGAAGAACGTGGCGCTCTTGATGCGCGTATCGCCGTGCTTGGCCATGTGCGCGAGCGTGGCCGCCAAAAGCGTGCCGCCGATGCAATAGCCGACCGTGTTGACGCTTTCGGTGTTCGCCGCCTTCGCGGCGGCTTCGACGGCGGCGTAGACGCCTTCGCGCGCGTAATCCTCGAAACTCGCGCTCGCCATGTCCTCGTCGGGGTTCACCCAGGAGACGAGGAACACCGTGTAGCCGCGGCTGGTGAGCCAGCGGATCATGGAATTCTTCGGCTGCAGATCGAGGATGTAGAATTTGTTGATCCAGGGCGGGAAGATCAGCAGCGGCGTTTCGTGCACCGTTTCCGTCGTCGGCGCGTATTGCAGCAGTTCGAACACGCGATTGCGGAACACGACTTTGCCTGGCGCGGTGGCGACGTTCTCGCCCAGCTTGAAGGCGTCCAGATCGGTTTGCTTGATCGCCAGCGCGCCTTTGCCGCGCTTCATGTCGGCGGCCAGATTGTCGATGCCTTTGATGAGGCTCGCGCCCTGTGTGGCGAGCAATTCGCGCAGCGCGGTGGGGTTGGTCATCAGGAAATTGGAGGGCGAGGCCGCGTCCACGGCCTGCTTGACGAAGAAGGCCGCCTTGCGCTTGGCGGCCTCGTCCACGCCTTCGGTGTGGTTGATCAGGTCGTTGATGAACTCAGCGGTGGCGAGATAGGTCTCGCGCATCAGCGAAAAGCCGGGATTGGAGCGCCACTCGGGATCCTTGAAGCGCTTGTCGCGCGTGGGCTCATCGCCCGGCATCTGGCCGGTGAGCATGTAGGCGGTGTGCTTTTGCCAAATCTCGGCGTAGCGCGCCCAGAGCTTGGCGTGCGCCTCGCGCAGCGTTTCGGGCTGCTGCACCAGATGCATCCACACATCGTTCAGCGCGCCTTGCACGCCCAGCGGGTCCGGCTTCCAGTTGGAGGCGTCGTGGCTCTGATCGAGGAAGGCGGTGGAGAACACCTGGTTGGCGCGCGTCATCGCCTGGGTGAGGTTGGCCGAGAGCTGGGCGAGGCTTTCGGCGGTCTGTTCCATGGCGAGCGCGCCGAGCGGGGCCGGCTCAGCCGGCGCCGGTTTGGGCGGGGGCGGAGCGGGGGGCGCATCGGGCGCTGCAGCCTGGGCGGGCGCCGGCGCCTTCTTGGCCGCGCGCTTGCGCTTAGATGCGCCTTGGGCTTGTCCGCCTGCGCCCTTTGGCTTCGTCATCGGCCTCGTTCTCCCTTTATGGCCTGACTTTAAGGCGCGTTCGGCTGATGACGCAAAGCCCGGCTCTGGTATAGGTGGGGTAAGGGCAGGCCGGATTCGAGCGGAGACACCAGAGTGGCGCGTGTGTGGACAGCGATGGCGGCGGGCCTTTTGGCGGCGAGCCTCGCGGCATGCGTCAGCGCCCCCTCGGACGCCCCGGCCTGGTTTAACGAGCGCAACGCCGCCGAGGCGGGGACCTATCCGAGCCTGCGCGATGTGCCGAGCGACACCATCGCCAACACCAATGCGGCGCATTGGCGGGCGCTCGAGCAGGACGTGGCCGAGGCAGGCGCGGCTATGCGCGCCCACCCGCGCGCGGAGCCCGCATCGTCCGAGCAGGACCCGGCGGCCTTCGTAGACGCAGCACGCCGCGATCTCGAAGCCGCGCGCGACGCGCATCCGCAATAAGCCCTCTTCCACCTCTTACTTTTCGGCCTCCCCGCCATGAATCCAGATTTCTATAAAATCCGCCGCTTGCCTCCGTACGTCTTCGAGGAGGTGAACAAGGTCAAAGCGCGCTTGCGCGCGGGCGGGGTCGACATTGTCGATTTCGGCATGGGCAATCCCGACCTGCCCGTGCCGCAGCATATAGCCGAGAAATTGTGCGAGACGGCGATGAAGCCGCGCACCAATCGCTATTCGGCCTCGCGCGGCATACCGGGCCTGCGCAAGGCGATGGCTGGCTATTACAAGCGCCGCTTCGGCGTGACGCTGAACCCAGACACCCAGATCGTGGCCACGCTGGGCTCCAAGGAAGGCTTCGCCAATCTGGCGCAGGCGATCACCGCGCCGGGCGATGTGATCATCAGCCCCAATCCATCCTACCCGATCCACGCCTTCGGCTTCATCATGGCGGGCGGGGTGATCCGCAGCATCGAGGCGCATTCGCCGGAGCAATATCTCTCCGGCATCGGGCGCGCGGTGCGCCACTCGGTGCCGCCGCCGATCGCGATGGTGGTATGCTATCCGGCCAACCCCACGGCGCAGACGGCCGATTTGGATTTTTACAAGGACGCCGTCGCGTTCGCGAAGAAGCACGACATGTTCGTGCTGTCGGACATGGCGTATTCGGAAATCTATTTTGAAGGCGATCCCCCGCCGTCGGTGCTGCAAGTGGATGGCGCGTTCGACGTCGCGGTTGAGGTCAACACGCTGTCGAAAACCTATTCCATGGCGGGGTTTCGCGTGGGTTTCGCGCTGGGCAATGAGCGGCTGATCGCGGCGCTGGCGCGGGTGAAATCGTATCTCGATTACGGCGCGTATACGCCTGTCCAGGTGGCGGCCGCCGCCGCGCTCAACGGGCCGCAAGATTGCGTCGAAGAGATGCGTCAAACCTACAAGCACCGCCGCGACGTGCTGGTGGAAAGCTTCGCCAAGGCCGGCTGGGCGGTGCCGAAGCCGACCGCCTCGATGTTCGCCTGGGCGCCGATCCCTGAGCAATTCAAGCATCTGGGCTCGGTCGAGTTCGCTAAGCGGCTGATGGAAGGCGCTGAGCTGGCCGTCGCGCCGGGCGCGGGCTTTGGCGAATATGGCGACGCGTTCGTGCGCATCGCGCTGGTGGAAAACGAACAGCGCATCCGCCAGGCGGCGCGCAATCTCAAGAAATTCCTGCAATCCAACGCCGCGTCGGCGGGGGCGGACTAAGACGATGGCTAAGAAACTTCGCGTCGGGATCGCCGGCTTGGGCACGGTGGGCGTCGGCGTCGCCAAATTGTTCGCCGATCCGCATGGGCGCTTGAACGAAAAGATGCAGCTTGTCGCTGTCGCCGCGCGCGATCGCCAGCGCCGGCGCGGCGCGGATTTGAGCGCCTATCGCTGGCATGAAAGCGCCGAGGCGCTGGCGGCCGATCCCGATATCGACGTGTTTCTTGAACTGATTGGCGGCAGCGAAGGCGTCGCCAGGCGCGCGGTGGAAACGGCGCTGGCGCGCGGCGCCCATGTCGTCACGGCCAACAAAGCGCTGATCGCCACGCATGGCGCGGCTTTGGCTGAATTGTCAGAAGCGACGGGCGGCAAGCTTCTGTTTGAAGCCGCCGTGGGCGGGGGCGTGCCGATGGTGAAGGCGCTGCGCGACAGCGTCGCCGGCTGCCGCGCCAAGAGCGTCGCCGGCATCCTGAACGGCACCTGCAATTTCATTCTGACGGAAATGGAAGCAGGCGGACGCCCCTTCGCCGACGTGTTGGCCGAGGCCCAGCGCCTGGGCTACGCCGAAGCCGATCCGACCATGGATGTCGGCGGTTGGGATGCGGCGCACAAGCTCGCCATTCTCGCCGCCATCGCGTTCGGCGCGCGGCCTGATTTTGATCACGTGCGCGTCGAAGGCATCGAGAATGTCACGCTCACCGACATCCGCATGGCCGGCAAGCTGGGCTATCGCATCAAGCTGATCGCCACTGGCGTGCAGACCGAGAGCGGGGTGTCCATGCATGTGGGGCCGGCGTTGCTCGGCATGGATCATCCGCTGGTCAATGTCTCCGGCTCGCTGAACGCCATGGTGGCCGACGCCGATCCGCTGGGGCAGCTCACCTTTATTGGCCGCGGCGCGGGCGAGGGGCCGACGGCGGCTTCGGTGGCGTCGGATCTGATCGATCTGGCTGAAGGCCGGGCCGGCTATGCGTTCGGGCGGCCGTTGAAGCAGCTCGCCTCCGCCCCGCGCGCCGCGCCGGGCGAACGCGGGCGCTATTATATGCGTCTGCTGGTGGAGGACCGCCCCGGCGTTGTCGCCGCGGTGTCTGATCGCCTCGCGCACGAGGACATTTCGATTGAAAGCTTCCTGCAAATGCCGGTGCACGAGGGGCCAGTCGTGCCCATCGTGCTGACGACGCAAACCTGTGCGAGAAATGCGCTGGACGCCGCCGCCAAGGCGATTGACGCCTCGGGCGTTGCGGCCGAACCGCCGCGCATCATGCCGATTGAAGAAAGCGGCGCGCGCGTGCGGGGTTGGAGCGGTTCATGAGCATCATCACCGACGAACTGGCCTTTTCCCTCTCGCGCGCCACCAACGCCGCCGCCATCGCCGCCGCACGTTTGACCGGGCGCGGCGATGAACGCGCCGCCGACCAAGCGGCGGTGGACGCGATGCGCGCGGCGCTGAATGAGTTGCCCATCAAGGGCCGCGTCGTGATGGGCGAGGGCGAGCGCGATGAAGCGCCGATGCTGTTCGTGGGCGAAGAGGTGGGCGCCGGCAAAGGCCCCGCGCTCGATGTCGCGCTCGATCCGTTGGAAGGCACGACGCTGACCGCGAAGGCCAAAGCCGGCGCGCTGAGCGTGGCCGCGTTCGCCCCGCGCGGGACGCTGCTACACGCGCCGGACGTTTACATGGAAAAGCTCGCGGTCGGCCCCGGCTTCGCCGCCGACGTGGTCGATCTCGACGCGGGCGCGGACGAAAACGTGCGCGCGCTGGCGAAGGCCAAGGGCGTCAAGCCCGAAGACATCGGCGTGTGCGTGCTCGATCGCCCGCGCCATGGCGCCATCATCGAGGCGCTGCGCGCGGTGGGCGCGCGCGTGCATCTGATCGGCGACGGCGACATCGCCGGCGTCATCAATTGCGCCAAACCGAAAACCGGCATCGACATGTATGTCGGCTCCGGCGGGGCGCCCGAGGGCGTGCTCGCGGCGGCGGCGCTGAAATGCGTGGGCGGCCAATTCCAGGGCCGCCTGGTGATCCGCAACGACGAGGAGCGCGCGCGCGCCGAAAAGGCCGAGATCGCCGATTTGAAGCGCCGCTACACGTTGGAGGAATTGGTCTCCGACCACGCGATCTTCATCGCCACCGGCGTCACCACCGGCTCGATCGCCGACGGCGTGCGCTTCCAGGGCGGGCAGGTGCGCACCCACACGCTGGTGATGAATTCCGCCACGCGCAGCACCTGCGACCTGAGATTGCGCGCCCCGGCCTGACTCCCGCCCGCCTAGCCGTGCCATGCTGAGCAGGGCGATTCGCGGGTCCTGGAGCATCGTGTGAGCAGCGCAGCGCGAAAACTCGATCAGGATGGCGCCTTCATGGGCGTGGAACGCTCGCTGACTGGGCGGCGCTGGCGCACGCGCGAGGCCGATCTGGGATTGGTGGAGGCGTTTCGTCGCCGGTTTAGCTTGCCGGAGATCGCCGCGCGCCTGCTGGCCGCGCGCGGAATCACGCTGGAGGAGGCGGCGAATTTTCTTGAGCCGACGCTGAAGGCGCTGTTTCCCGATCCGTCATCCTTTCAGGACATGGATGAAGCCGCGCGCGTGATCGAGGATGCGATCCAGCACGGGCGCTCCTGCGCGGTGCTGGCTGATTACGATGTCGATGGCGGATCGTCGGGCGCGCAGCTTGTGCGCTATTTCCGCGCGCGCGGGCGGCATCTGAAAATCTATGTGCCCGACCGCATGAAGGAGGGCTACGGCCCTTCTGTCGAAGCGTTCGAGCGGCTGAAGGCCGAAGGCGTCGAACTGGTCATCACCGTCGATTGCGGCGCGGCGGCGGAAGGGCCGCTGAACGCGGCGGCTGAACTTAGCGTCGCTGTCATCGTGCTCGATCACCATTTGATGGCGCACGAACCGCCCAAGGCGCGCGCGGTGGTGAACCCGAACCGGATGGACGACACCTCCGGCCAAGGAACGCTGACGGCGGCGGGCGTGGTGCTGGTGGCGCTGGCGGCGGTGAACCGCGAGGCGCGCCGGCGCGGGGTGAACGATCTGCCCGATCTGAAAGAGATGCTCGATCTCGCCGCCATCGGCACGGTGTGCGATGTGGCGCCGCTCCTGGGCTTTAATCGCGCGAGCGTGGCGCAGGGACTGTAAGTGCTGCGCAACGGCAAGAATATCGGCCTTGCGGCGTTGGCGGAAAACGCCGGGCGCAAGGGCGCGGCCAGCGTCTATGATTTCGGCTTTATCTTGGGGCCCCGCATCAATGCGGGCGGGCGCGTGGGCGATGCGTCGCTCGCGACGCGTCTGCTTTCAACGGAAGACCCTGAAGAAGCGCGCGAACTGGCGGCGACGCTTGAGGCGCTGAACCAAGAGCGCCGCGCGCGCGAAGCGGAGATGCTGGCGGAAGCTGAAAGCGCAGCGCTTGAGGAAGCGGAAAAGCGCGCCGTGGTGATTGTTGGATCGCATCGTTGGCATCCGGGCGTGATTGGCATCGCCGCGGGGCGGCTGAAGGATCGCTTGTTGAAACCCACCATCGTGTTGGGCGGTGTGACCGAACATGAGCCTGCGAAGGGGTCTGGGCGCTCGACACCGGGCGTCAATCTTGGCGCGGCGGTGGCGGCGGCGAAGCAGGCGGGCTTGCTGATTAATGGCGGCGGTCACGCGGCGGCGGCTGGCCTCACCGTGGAATGGGATCGCGTCGAAGCGCTCAAGGATTTTCTCTCCGATGCGCTGGCCGACGAAATCGCGGCGGCGGAAGGCATGGCGCGCGCGCTGACCATCGACGCCGCGGGCGGCATTGGTGCGATGGATTTGGCGCTGATTGAATCGCTCGACCGCATCGGGCCGTACGGCCAAGGCCATCCCGATCCGGTGTTCGCGCTGCCGGACGTGCATGTGAGCTTTTCCAAGCTGGTGAAGGAAGAGCATGTGCGCTTCACGCTGGAAGACGCGCGCGGCGCGCGCATTAGCGGCATCGCCTTCCGCGCCATGAAATCGCCGATCGGCGAAGCGCTCTTGAAGAAAGAGGGAACTTTCCATGCGGCCGTGCGCGTCAAGCGCAACGAGTTCAATGGGCGCGTCAGCGCGGAGGCGGAAATCGTCGATCTGGCGCCCGCACGCTGATTGCCCGCGCCGCGCCTGCGTGCAAGGCTTGGCCCATGGCAAGAGCATCGCTTCCTGAGCAGGGTCAGGCTTGGCCGGATATCGAACGCGACCTGAAACGGCGCGCGGCCCATGATGTGAACTGGCGCGCGGGCAAAAGCGCGGTTTACGTATTCAACGCAGGCGAGGACGTGGGCGCGGTGAAACGCGCCGCGTACGCGATGTTCTCGGAAGAAAACGGCCTTGGCCCCGCGGCGTTTCCAAGCCTTGCGCAGATGGAGCGCGAGGTGGTCGATTTCGGGCTCTCGTTGTTGAACGCGCCCGAGGGCGCGGCCGGCGCGATGACGAGCGGGGGCACGGATTCCATCGTCATGGCTATCAAAGCCGCGCGCAATTTTGCGCGCGCGCAAGGACGCGAAGGCCCGTTCAACATCGTGGCGCCATATTCGGCCCATCCCGCGTTCGACAAAGGCGCGATGCTGATGGACATCGAGGTGCGCCGCATTCCGCTCAAGGAATACCTGGCCGATCCCGTCGCGATGGAGGCGGCGATGGATGCGCGCACGATCATGATCGTGGGCTCGGCGCCGTGTTTTCCTTACGGACTGATCGATCCGCTCGAAGCGCTCGGCGCGCTGGCGGCGCGCAAGGATGCCTGGCTGCACGTGGATGCGTGCGTGGGCGGCTATCTTGCGCCGTTCGTGCGCATGAACGGCGCAAAGTTGCCTGCGTTCGATTTCAGCGTGCCGGGCGTCTCGTCCATGTCGGGCGATCTGCACAAATACGGCTACGCGTCCAAGGGCGCCTCGACCGTGCTTTTCCGCAGCGAGGCGCTGAAAGAGCATATGCCGTTTGACGCCGGCCCCTGGCCGCTTGGGCGTATGATCACGCCGACGCTGGCCGGCACGCGCCCTGGCGGGGCGATTGCGGCGGCGTGGGCGGTGATGAATTTCCTCGGCGTCGAAGGCTATCGCGCCAAGCAGAAGATGGTGACCGACGCGCGCGAGAAGATCGAGGCGGGCGTCAGGGCGCTGGGTTTTTCGGTGCTGGGCGCGCCGCAGCTTGGCATCCTGGCGTTTGCGCATCCAGAGGCCAACGCGTTCGCGCTGCTGGGTAAGCTGCATCAGCGCGGCTGGGTGAGCGGGGCGCTGCTGGAGCCCCAGGCGCTGCATCTGATGCTGAGCCCGGTCCATCTGGAGGCGAGCGAAAGCTATCTGGCCGATCTGAAGGCGGCGCTGGGGACGGAAAGCGTCGCCGGCTCAGCCCCGCGCTATGCGGGGTAAGTGGCAGGCCCTAGGGGAGTCGAACCCCTCTTTTCAGGTTGAAAACCTGACGTCCTAACCGATAGACGAAGGGCCCGCATGCCGGTCCAGGTTACCCCAGGCCGGGCGGGAAGGCACGCGATATAGAGGCGCACGCCTGGGCTGGCAAGTCGCCTTATGAGCGCCGCCATCCCCGTGCTAGGAGAGGACGTTCAGCAGGGAAGCGTCATGGCGTTCAAGCTCTTCATCCGCGCCGCCGCCCTTGGCGCGTTCATGTCCATGGCGGCTTGCGCCCAAGCCGACACCCAAGCGCCCGCCGCCGCGCAGCAGGCCGATGGCGTTTACCGCGAAGACGTGGTGATCGAGACCGCGCGCGGCCCGGTGACGTTCCATGCCGAGATCGCCGACGATGACGCCGAACGCGCGCGCGGCCTCATGTACCGGCGCGAAATGGCGCGCGAGAACGGCATGCTGTTTCAGTTCCAGGCGCCCGAGCCGCAGAGCTTCTGGATGCGCAACACGCATCTTTCGCTCGATCTGATTTTTATTGGCCCGGACGGGCGTGTTCTCAACATCGCCGAGCGCGCCACCCCGTATTCGGACGCGCCGATTCCCTCGCGCGGGCCGGCGATCGGCGTGCTGGAGATCAATGGGGGCCTGGCGCGCGAAATGGGCATCGCCGAGGGTGATCGCGTGCGCCATCCCTTCTTGCCTGGCAATTGAGGAATTGAAGCGCGCGCCCGCGCATGGCATGGGGGCGCCTCAGTCGGGGTGTAGCTCAGCCTGGTAGAGCATTAGCTTTGGGAGCTAAGGGTCGCGAGTTCGAATCCCGCCGCCCCGACCAAATTACACGAAAGCGCCGCGCTTCATCGCTGAAGCGCGGCGTTTCCTGTTAGGGCGGGCTTACGGATAGGGCTGGCCGTTCTCGTAGAAATAGTGGCCAGAGCGCGGGTCTTGGAAATAATAGCGCCCGCTGCGCTGGTCATAGTGCTGGCGGCGATTGTCCACCGCGCCGCAGCGCCCTTCCTGGCGGCAGCCCAGATACCAGCCCCCGGCCGCGCCGACCGCCGCGCCGGCGATAGCGGCTTCATCGTCGCCCAAAATCGCGCCGGCGGCGCCGCCGATCACCGCGCCGCTCACGGCGCCTTGCTCGCTGGGCGTCATGCTGGTGCACGCCGCCATCGTGATCATCGCCGCTGAGGCGACCAAAGTTCCAACAATGCGCATCGCATCCTCCGATTTCTCATCGGTGCAACGTGCGCGCATGCGGGTGCGTTCCGCGCGGGGCCGCTTTGAAATGTGGTTCCCTCAGATCACGCCAGCGCGACGCAAGCGTGTGAGTTCATCGACGCCGAGATCAAGCAGGTCTCGCAACGCCGCGTCCGTATCCTGGCCGAGCAGCGGCGGGGCAAGGCGCGGCGCCGGCGGGGTTTCGCCCATGCGGATGGGATTGGCCGCAAGGCGCACATGGTCGCCATCGGCGCGCGTCATCTCATGCACCGCGCCGCGCACGATGACGTGCGGATCGGCGTATACTTGGGCGAGCGTATTGATCGGCCCGCACGGCACTTGCGCCTGTTCGAGCGCGGCGATCCATGCGGCGGTTGTGCGCGTGGCCATGATCTGCGCGAGCGCCGCGGTGAGGGCGGTGCGGTTGATCACGCGATCCTCGTTCGTGGCGAAGCGTGGATCGTCGGCCAGGGCGACGCCCGCGGCGGTGCAAAAATCGCGAAATTGTCCGTCATTGCCGACCGCCAGGATGATGTGGCCGTCCGATGTCGCCAGCACTTGGTAAGGCGCGATCGATGCGTGCTGGTTGCCTAAACGCTGCAGCGGCTGGCCTGAGAGCAGATAGCTAGCGCCCAGATTGGCCAGCATCGCCACTTGGCTGTCGAGCAGCGAGATGTCGATCTGCTGGCCCACGCCCGTGCGCTCCGCGTGGCGCAAAGCGGCGAGCGTCGCTGTCACCGCGTACATGCCGGTGAACAGGTCGGCGACCGCGACGGCGGATTTCATCGGCTCGCCTTCAGGCTCGCCAGTGAGGCTCATCAGCCCGCCCATGCCTTGGATGATGTAATCGTAACCCGGCCGCTTGGCGTACGGGCCGGTTTGGCCGAAGCCTGTGATGGAGCAATAGACGAGCGCGGGATTGAGCGCCTTCACGCTCTCATAATCGAGGCCATATTTTTTTAGCCCGCCGGTTTTGAAGTTCTCCACCAGCACATGGCAATGGGGAACAAGGCGCCGGATCAGCGCCGCGCCTTCGGGTTTCGCGAAGTCGATCGCCAGCGAACGCTTGTTGCGGTTGGCGGCCAGATAATAGGCGGCGTCGCCTTCTTCGCCCGCGGGCGTGGTGAGGAAGGGCGGGCCCCAATGGCGCGTATCGTCGCCCGCGCCCGGCTTTTCGATCTTAAGCACGTCCGCGCCCAGATCGCCCATGATCTGCGTCGCCCAGGGGCCGGCCAGCACGCGCGAGAGATCAAGCACGCGAACGCCCGCGAGCGCGGCGTTGGGAAGAGGGATCATGAGCGCACCTGCTTGCCGAATGATGTGACGCTGGGTAGAGCGGGGCCATGAGCGAAGTCAAAGCGCCCGTAGCGGAAGGCGGCTGCCAATGCGGCGCCGTGCGCTATGCGTTTGCGGCGCCGCTGGAAAATCCGCACGCCTGCCATTGCCGCATGTGTCAGAGGGCGGTCGGCGGCGCGTTCGCGTTGCTGGCGGGCGGCAAGAAGGAGAATTTCGCCTGGACCAAGGGCGAGGCCGCTTTCTACGCCAGCTCCAACATGGCCAAGCGCGGCTATTGCCGCGATTGCGGCACGCCGCTCACGTTCGCCTACGACATGCCGGAGGCGCGCATCTACGTCACCATCGGCTCGCTCGATGCGCCTGCGGCCGCGCCCATCATCATGCAATATGGCGTGGAGAGCCGCGTGCCCTGGGTGCGCTTCTGCGAAGGCGTGGCGGAAGAAGAGACCGGCGCGGCCTCGCCGGAGGCGCAGGCGTTCGTGGCCAAGATCAAGAGCAATCAGGGCCAATGAAATCGCGCCTTCGCTCGCGCGTGCGGGCGCTCTATTTCGGCCACACGCAATCGGCGGTGCGTTTTCAGGGCCTCTTGCTGGCGCTCGACGTGCTGATCATCGGCTTCTTCGTCGCCGGGCAATTCATCACGCAGCAAGCCTGGTTCTGGGCGGCGGACGCCGCGATCGCGGTGTTCTTAAGCATCGATCTTGGTGCGCGCCTGTTTGCCTTCGGCAGCATGAAACGCTGGCTGAAATATCCGGTGACGTGGGCCGATCTCGTCGTGCTCGCCACGTTGCTTGCGCCGACTTTGCTCGCCAATTGGGGTTTCTTGCGCATTTTGCGCTTGTGGACGGTGGTGCGCAGCGAGCGCTTCTGGAACGTGCTGGCGCGCGGGCGTTTCGACGATACGTACGTCGAAGATCTCGCCAAGGCGATCGCCACATTGGTGACGTTCGTCTTCTTAGCGGCGGGGCTCACGCAGGCGCTGTTCATCGGCCAGCATCCCAAGCTCAACAATTTCGTCGATGCGCTTTATTTCGTCGTCGCCTCGTTGACCACGACGGGTTATGGCGACATCACGATCGACACCGCGGTTGGGCGCATTTTCTCCGTCGCGCTGATGCTGACGGGGATCAGCCTGTTCTTTTCGATCGCACAAAAGGTGTTCGCACCCCCGCGCCGGATCGAGGCATGCAGCGCCTGCGGCATCACCCGCCACGAGCCCGACGCGCGCTATTGCCGGGGTTGCGGCGAGAAGTTGGTGCTGCCGCCAGAGCTCGCGAAGCGAGCGAAGGCTGGTGGGCGGTGAGGGGATCGAACCCCCGACCCTCTCGGTGTAAACGAGACGCTCTACCGCTGAGCTAACCGCCCCCGGGGCCTTCAATTCTTCTTGTCGGAAAATCCGCGCTGGCGCGAGTGACGGGGCTCGAACCCGCGACCTCCGGCGTGACAGGCCGGCGCTCTAACCAACTGAGCTACACCCGCGTCCATGCGCGAGGGCAGGGGGTTAGGACAAGCCGTTCCCCCGGTCAAGCGCGCGCGATGTGCATTCAGCGTAAGCGTCAGGGCGTTTGCCCCTGCGCGGGGGGCGGTTGGGGGTTGTGCCAAACCCGGTCTGGCGCGGAAAGGCGCAGCAACGCTTCCAGGCGCGGATTAGGCACGAGTTCGGTCGCGCCCGCGCCGTCGCGCACGCCGACGAACGCCGCGCCCGTCGCCATGTCGATCGCCACCACCGCGCGCCCCGCCGCGCACCCCTCGGCCGGGCAGCCGGTAAACAGCAGCGCCCGCGCGCCGCCGCCGCTAGCGACCCAGGATGGCTGCGCTTGCGCCATCGCCGCCGCGAAGCGCGCCTGGTCCGCCCCAGAGAGCGCGAACGCCGTAGCAGAGTACCGCTGAAACACAGGGCGCGCGATGAAATCGGGGTAGGCGGCGCCGATGGCGGACGAGAAGTCCGGCGTAGGTTCGACTGCCGCCGGCGGCGGGGCGGAATCGGCGGCTTTTGGTTCAAGCCTGATCTGATCGCAGCTCGCCAACAGGCTCGCTGCAAGGAGCGCCCAAATCAGGCTGATGCGTTTCATGCGCATGCTCTAGCATCTGCGCTGGCGAGGCGCGAAGGGGCATGCGACCCGCAACATTGCGAATGTCTCGCAAGTGTGGCGCGCCCGTCTGATTGCGCCGCCAAACGGGCGCCCATAGGGTCCGCGCCGATTCTGCGACTGCGGCGCTGGGCCTCTGGCGCTGCGGCGCGATGCGGCTTAGGCAGAGCCGCAAAGGAACGACGTATGGGCCTCGATCTTCTCGATTATTTGCCGATCCTGATCTTCATGGGCGTGGCGGCCGCGCTAGGCGTGGGCTTCATCGCCGCCGCCTGGGTGCTGGCGCCGAGGGCGCCGGATAAGGAGAAGGTCTCGGCCTACGAATGCGGCTTCAACGCCTTCGATGATGCGCGCATGAAATTCGATGTGCGTTTCTATCTCGTCTCCATCCTCTTCATCATCTTCGACCTCGAAGTCGCGTTCCTGTTTCCCTGGGCGATTACGCTGGGCGAAACCGGGCAGTTCGCGTTCTGGTCGATGATGGCGTTCTTGGGCGTGCTGACGGTTGGGTTTATCTACGAATGGAAGAAGGGCGCGCTGGAGTGGGAATGATATGAGCACCATCGTTCCAGCTGGTGGCGCCGCACGCGCCGGCGTCGAGGGCGGATATCCCGTCAAAGAAGACGATCCGTTCTACACCGGACTTTCGAACCAACTCGCCGACAAAGGCTTTCTCGTCGCCGCCGCTGACGATCTCGTCACCTGGGCGCGCACGGGATCGCTGATGTGGATGACGTTCGGCCTCGCGTGCTGCGCGGTCGAGATGATGCAGGCGTCGATGCCGCGTTACGACGTCGAGCGCTTCGGTTTCGCGCCGCGCGCCTCGCCGCGTCAGTCGGACGTGATGATCGTCGCTGGCACGCTGACCAACAAAATGGCCCCGGCGCTCCGCAAGGTTTACGACCAGATGCCGAACCCGCGGTATGTGATCTCGATGGGATCATGCGCGAACGGCGGCGGCTATTATCACTACAGTTACGCCGTCGTGCGCGGCTGCGATCGCGTCGTACCGGTGGACGTGTACGTCCCGGGCTGCCCGCCGACGGCGGAAGCGCTCGTTTACGGCATCCTGCAGCTGCAGCGTAAAATCCGCCGGGAAGGAAACATCATTCGATGAGCCAGTCCCTCGAAGATCTCGGCGCACACGTCAAATCGTCGATGACGAGCGCCATCGAAGGCGTGAGCGTCGCCAACGGCGAACTCACCATTCAAGCGCGCGCCGAGCAGATCAACGCTGTGATCACCTTCCTGCGCGATGACCCGCGTGGCCGCTTCACCACTTTGATTGACATTTGCGGCGTCGACTATCCCGAACGCACCAACCGCTTCGACGTCGTCTATCACTTGCTCTCGATGCACCTGAACCAGCGCATCCGCATCAAGGTCGAGACTAACGAAGACACGCCGGTCCCCAGTATCGCGGCGATCTATCCGTGCGCGGACTGGTTCGAGCGCGAAGCGTTCGACATGTACGGCATCCTCTTCGCAAACCACCCGGACCTGCGCCGCCTGCTGACGGATTACGGTTTCCAAGGCTTCCCGCTGCGCAAGGACTTCCCGCTGTCTGGCCACGTCGAAGTCCGCTACGACGCCGAGCAGCAGCGCGTGGTCTACGAGCCGGTGAAGCTCACCCAAGCCTTCCGCAACTTTGACTTCCTAAGCCCATGGGAAGGTATGACCTTGCCGGGCGATGAAAAGGCGTCCGCCGCCGAACAGAAGAAATGAGCGCGCCCATGGCTGACGATCTCTCCAACGCGCCCGTAGAAGAGAAGCGCACGTTCACGATCAATTTCGGCCCGCAGCACCCGGCCGCGCACGGTGTGTTGCGCTTGGTGCTTGAACTCGATGGAGAAGTCGTCGAGCGCGTCGATCCGCATATCGGCCTGCTGCACCGCGGCACCGAGAAGCTGATCGAATACAAAACGTACCTGCAGGCGATCCCGTACTTCGATCGCCTCGACTACGTCGCGCCGATGAACCAGGAGCACGCGTTCTGCCTGGCGGTCGAGAAGCTCGCCGGCATCGAAGTGCCGCGCCGCGCCCAGATCATCCGCGTGCTCTACAGCGAAATCGGCCGCATCCTAAATCACCTCCTGAACGTCACCACGCAGGCGATGGACGTCGGCGCTCTGACGCCGCCGCTCTGGGGCTTCGAAGAGCGCGAAAAGCTGATGGTGTTCTATGAGCGAGCCTCAGGCTCGCGCATGCACGCCAATTACGTCCGCCCAGGCGGCGTCCACCAGGACCTGACGCCGCAGCTGATCGACGACATCGGCGAGTGGTGCGAGCAATTCCCACAGAAGGTCCGCGACATCGAAGGCCTGCTGACCGACAACCGCATCTTCAAGCAACGCAACGTCGATATCGGCATCGTCACGCGCGAAGATGCACTGAAGTGGGGCTTCTCAGGTGTCATGGTGCGCGGCTCGGGCATGGCCTGGGATCTGCGCCGCTCGCAGCCGTACGAAATCTACAACGAGCTCGATTTCAAAATCCCGCTCGGCAAGAACGGTGATTGCTACGATCGCTATCTCTGCCGCGTCGAGGAAATGTACGAGTCGACGAAGATCATGCAGCAATGCGTGAAGCTGCTGAAGCAGACGCCTGGCCCGGTGATGCCGGAAAAGTCAAAGTACGCGCCGCCGCGCCGCGCCGAGATGAAGCAATCGATGGAAGCGCTTATCCATCACTTCAAACTCTACACCGAAGGCTTCCACGTCCCGGCCGGCGAAGCCTACGCTGCGGTCGAAGCGCCGAAGGGCGAGTTCGGCGTCTATCTCGTCGCCGACGGCACCAACAAGCCGTACCGTCTGAAGATCCGCGCACCCGGTTTTCCGCACCTCGCGGCGATGGACTATCTCTGCAAGGGCCACATGCTCGCGGACGTTTCCGCCGTGCTTGGTTCGCTCGACATCGTGTTCGGGGAAATCGATCGGTGAACGTCGTCTCGGCGCAAACGCTGCTGATGCAAATGAGCCTCTGGGTGCTCATCGCCATCGCGCTTGCGGTGGGCGCGACGTATTTCCTGCGCCCGAAAGTGCGTGACCGTTATCCCGGCGGCAAGCAGCGCTATCTGATGGCGCTCATTGTCCAAGCTGCGGGCTTCATGATTCCGATCCCCGTCGCGCTGCTGGCGCTGATTGGCGCACCGATTTGGCCAGGACTGGACGTGATTCTTGCTGTCGTCGCCGGCGTTGTCGTCGTCGCGATCCTGCGTGTCCTGCCGGTGACGGGCCCACTGCTCCGCGATCTCGCGCGCACGCGGCTCGAGCTTGCGCTTGAACGCATGGGAGGACGTCCATGAGCGCGACCGAGATCGTTCAGCGTCAGCTCGACGCCTACAACGCCCAGGATATTGACGCGTTCTGCGCCTGCTTCGCCGCCGATTGCGTCCTCGCCGAACTCAATGGCGCTGTGACCCAGCAGGGCGCCGCCGCGATCCGGCAGCGTTACGAAACGCTGTTCTCGTCGTATCCCGAGAACCATGCCGCACTCGTGAACCGGGTCGTCGTCGGCAATGTCGTCATCGACCACGAAGACATCACGCGCTCCCCCAGCGAGCGCATCAACGCCGCCGCCATTTACACCGTGAAAGACGGGCTCATCGCCCGCGTAGATTTCGTGAGAGCACCATGAGCGTCCGCCGCCTCGCCGCCGAACAGCCCGCTAGCTTCGCGTTCTCGAAAGAGACGATGGAGCAAGTGCGTTGGTGGATGGCCAAGTATCCGCCGGAGCGGAAGGCTTCGGCTGTCATCCCCGCCTTGTGGCTGGTGCAGAAGCAGGAAGGCTGGGTCAGTGAGCCCGCCATCCGCGCCATCTCCGATTTGCTCGAAATGCCAACGATCCGCGTGCTCGAAGTCGCGACTTTCTACACCATGTTTCACCTGCAGCCGGTCGGCAAACACCACCTGCAAGTGTGCGGCACGACACCATGCATGCTGCGCGGCTCGGAAGAGCTCAAAGCGGTCTGTAAGCGCCGCATCGGGCCTGCGCACCACGTCACCGAGGACGGCGCGTTTTCGTGGGAAGAAATGGAATGCATGGGCGCCTGCGTGAACGCGCCGATCGTCGCCATCCATGATTATTACTACGAGGACCTCACCGCGGAGTCGTTCGAAGCGTTGATGGACAAGCTCGCGCGCGGAGAGGCGATCGAGCCTGGCTCGGCGATCAAGCGCGCCACCTCAGCGCCGGAGGGCGAGGCCAAGACGCTGACAGATCCGTCGCTCTATGACGGCTCGCTCGGCAAGCCGCTCAAAATTCCGGGCTTGCCCGAGAAGGTATAATGGCAGGGCCGACGCCTCCCCCGATCTATCAGCGCCGCCCGTCGCGGTCTCCGCTGGAGC
Source organism: uncultured Terricaulis sp. (assembly GCA_964446305.1). GTDB lineage: Bacteria > Pseudomonadota > Alphaproteobacteria > Caulobacterales > Aquidulcibacteraceae > Vitreimonas. Next base: position 40,116 of record CAYUOC010000008.1, read on the forward strand.
CGATCAAGCCGTTGAGCGGCAAGGGCGGAAAGCTCTTCTTGTTCGCCGTGCTGGCGGTTTTGTGTGGCGCGGCCTCGGCGTACATGGCGCTGGTTCAACGTATGCCGCTGACGGATATGCGCGTGGTCGCTCCAGCGATCGGCGCCTTGTGGTTTGGATTGCGCGTCTTCATCAGTCTGACGCCGAAGGTTTGAGGAATAGAAATGCTCGCGGATAAGGATCGCATCTTCCTAAACCTCTACGGCAAGCATGGCGCCGATTTAGAGAGTGCGAAGAAGCGCGGCGCGTGGAACGGCACGGCCGACATGATCTCGGCTGGACGAGATTGGATCATCGCCAACGTCAAAGAGTCAGGCCTTCGCGGCCGTGGCGGCGCCGGCTTCCCGACGGGCCTGAAGTGGTCCTTCATGCCGAAGGAAGTGAAGGATCGTCCGCACTACCTCGTCGTCAACGCCGACGAGTCCGAGCCGGGCACCTGCAAAGACCGCGATATGATGCGCCACGATCCGCACCTGCTGATCGAGGGCTGCCTCATCGCGTCTTTCGCGATGCAAGCGCATGCCTGTTACATCTATATTCGCGGCGAGTACGTCTATGAGCGCGAGGCGATGGAGCGCGCGATCAAGGAAGCGTACGAAGCCAAACTCATCGGCAAGAACAACGTGCACGGCTGGGATTTCGATCTCTACATGCACCACGGCGCAGGCGCCTACATTTGCGGCGAAGAAACCGCGCTGCTCGAAAGTCTCGAAGGCAAGAAGGGCCAGCCGCGCCTCAAGCCGCCATTCCCGGCGAATGTCGGCCTCTATGGCTGCCCGACAACCGTGAACAACGTTGAATCGATCGCCGTGGTGCCCACCATTCTGCGCCGTGGCGCCAAGTGGTTCGCCGGTTTCGGCCGGCCGAACAACGCCGGCACCAAAGTGTTCTGCATCTCCGGCCATGTGAACAAGCCGTGCAACGTCGAAGAGGCAATGAGCATTCCGCTGAAGCAGCTCATTGAAGAGCATTGCGGCGGCGTACGCGGTGGCTGGGGCAATCTCAAAGCCGTGATCCCGGGCGGTTCGTCGGTGCGCATGATCAACGCGCAAGAATCCGAAACCATGCTGATGGATTTCGACTCGCTGTCGGCCGCGCCACATCGCTCCGGCCTCGGCACAGCCGCCGTGATCGTGATGGATCAATCGACCGACATGATCCGCGCCATCGCGCGCATTGCGTACTTCTACAAGCACGAGAGCTGTGGCCAGTGCACGCCGTGCCGTGAAGGCACCGGCTGGATGTGGCGCGTACTCGAACGCATGGCGAAGGGTGAGGCCGATCACAGCGAGATCGATCTGCTGCTCGATGTGGCAGGGCAAGTAGAGGGCCACACGATTTGCGCATTGGGCGACGCCGCCGCTTGGCCTATCCAAGGCTTGATCCGCTGCTTCCGCGGCGAAATCGAACAACGCATCGATCGCTATCGCGCTGCAAAGGGCGTGCATCAAGTGCGCGCCGTGGCTGCTGAATAACATCAGCGATTTGCGCCGACGCTTCGTAGCGTCTACGTTTGATCACTCATCAAGAGGAGGCAATGGGCGTCAACATTCGGGCGCGCCCGCCCCGTGCGAAGTCACTGGCCATTGCAGATTTCGCCCGCCCCAGGGAGAACGAAATGAACTTCGGAGCCAACGACGCAAAGACGTCGTTTGACAACCTTTACGCGCAGGCAGATCCGCGCAGCTATTTTTCGGTACTGGGATCGTTGGACTATTCGATTCCGGATCTCGCCAAACCAATCTTCAGGCAAGTAGCGGCTGCATTTCAGGCGGTACACGGTCGCGGTGCGACCATTCTCGACCTCGGTTCCTCGTATGGGATCAATGCGGCGCTCTTTCGCTATCCGATTTCAGTAGACATGATCCGCCGTCGTTATGCGCGCCGCGAGATGATGGCGCTAACCTCGGACGAGGTGCGTGTGCTCGATCGCGCGTACTATGCCTCGTGGCCCCGGGTGCAGGCGGAGCGGTTCATCGCCGCCGACGTTTCTCCCAGCGCCATTGATTACGCGTTGAGTGTCGGGTTGGTCGATGACGCCGTGGCGCACGACTTCGAGGCGGTCGACCCCACTCCCTTGGTGGCCGAGAAGCTCGCGGATGTGGATTTGATTATCTCTACAGGCGCAGTCGGCTATGTGTCGGAGAAGACATTCGATGCCCTGATGCGAACGACCGGTCGCACGCCATGGGTCGTCTCTTTCGTGCTGCGCATGTTCGACTACGAGGCGATTGCATCGCGTCTCGAGCGCGACGGACTAGTGACGGAGAAGCTGCGCTCCGCCGCCTTTATTCAGCGCCGTTTTCACGATGAGGACGAAGCGAAGCAGGTGATTGGAATTCTCCGTGGCAGGGGGATCGATCCCACGGGGCTTGAGTCAGAGGGATTTCTCGCCGCCGAACTCTATGTGTCGCGCCCTAGGGAGCAGGTTGCGGCGCTTCCGCTGGACTGGCTGGTTCGTGTTGTTAGCGGTCGAAATCTCAGTTTCGGGCCTCGGCTAGTTCAGGTAGGTCGAGAGGGAGAGCGACTAGTCGCGCCGTTGAAGCCCTAACGCCATGAAACACTTTCTCCTCATCTATGACTACGCGCCGGATTGGGCCGAAAAGCGCGGCGCCGTGCGACCCGCGCATCTCGAACTCGCGCGTGCCGCTGCCGATCGCGGCGAACTCCAGCTCGGCGGCGCTATCCCTAGTGGCGATCCGGCTTTTGGCCTGCTGTTGTTCAAATCCGAAACGCCACAAGCGGCCGAGGACTTTGCCCGCGCCGATCCCTACGTCGCTCAAGGCGTCGTCGCCAGGTGGCGGGTCTGCGAGTGGATCACGGTGGTGGGCGAGGGCGCGCTCACGCAAGTCTGAGCCCGAACGAAAGCGGAGCGGCTTTCACCGCTCCGCTCCATTCGTTCGCACTGTCGGCAGCGCTTACTGGCGCTGCTCGCGTTCGCGGCGTTCGCGTTCGATGCGATCTTGTTCGCGCTCGGGGCGCTCCATGTCTTCACGCTCGCGATCGGGGTTCTGACGTCCCGGTTGCGCTTGGCGCGGGTCGTTTTGTTGCTGTTGTTGGTTGTTTGGCATCAGATAAAGCTCCACTGGTGTCCGCCCTTGCTGAGACAACAGGCAGTGGCGTTGTCCGTTCCTGCAAAATCTCAGTAATGTCAGCAACTTAAGTCCATACCACGGAACCAAACGCGTTCCGTTATCGCAACCATCAAAATTTGCGAATGGTTCGCAGATGAGCCTCTGTCGCAACGGACCTTTCGCCCACTTGCGGCGACGCAATAAATGGGTCATTCGCCTCCGCGAAAGCGGTCAGACTCATGACGAAAATCCTCGTCGACGGCGTAGAAGTCGACGTTCCTCCGGAACTTACCTTGCTGCAGGCGTGCGAAGCCGCCGGCGCAGAGATTCCGCGTTTTTGTTATCACGAGCGCCTCTCGATCGCCGGCAATTGCCGCATGTGCCTGATCGAAGTGAAGGTTGGGGGAAAATCTGGCCCGAAGCCCGTCGCATCGTGCGCGCAGCAAGTGAAGGACTTGCCGCCGCCGCGCGATGATGTGCTCAACGAACTCGTCACCAAGAGCTCCACCGTCGAGCGCGCGCGCAAAGGCGTGATGGAGTTTCTGCTCATCAATCACCCGCTCGATTGCCCGATCTGCGACCAGGGCGGCGAGTGCGACCTGCAAGACCAATCCGTCGCCTATGGCCGCGGCGGCTCTCGCTTCGACGAAAACAAGCGCGCCGTCGAAGAAAAATTCATGGGCCCGCTGGTGAAGACGGTGATGACGCGCTGCATCCAGTGCACGCGCTGCGTCCGCTTCGCGACAGAGGTGGCCGGCGTGCCGGAACTCGGCGCCACCGGCCGCGGCGAGGACATGGAAATCACCACCTATCTGGAAGCCTCGCTCTCGAGCGAACTTTCAGCCAACGTCATCGATCTCTGCCCCGTCGGCGCGCTCACCTCGAAGCCCTACGCCTTCAACGCGCGCCCGTGGGAACTCACGAAAACCGAAACCATCGATGTGATGGACGCGCTCGGCTCCAACATCCGCGTCGATGCACGCGGCGACGCAGTGCTGCGCGTGCTGCCGCGCGTCAATGAAGAGATCAACGAAGAGTGGATCTCGGATAAGACCCGCTACGCCGAAGATGGCCTAAACCGCCAACGCCTCGATCGCCCCTACATCCGTGAAAACGGCAAGCTGCGCCCCGCAAGCTGGGACGAAGCTCTCAACGCAGCCGCTTACGCCCTGAAGCGCGACGGTTCGAAAATCGGCGCCATCGCGGGCGATCTCGCGTGCGCCGAGAGCATGAAGGCGACGCTCGATCTTTTCCGCGCGCTGGGCTCACCCAACACCGACTGCCGCGCCGATGGCGCCCAAATCGGCGGCGGCGCACGCCAGGAGTATCTCTTCAACTCAACCATCGCCGGTATTGAAGAAGCCGACGTCATCCTGCTCGTCGGTACGAACCCGCGTATTGAAGCGCCTGTGCTGAACGCGCGCCTGCGCAAAGCCTGGCTGCGCGGCGCGGAGATTGCCGTCGTCGGCGAAGCGGCCGATCTCACCTACAAATACACCCACATCGGCGCCGGCCCGCAATCGCTCGGCCAACTCGGCGCCTTCGGGGATAAACTCAAGAGCGCGCAGAAGCCGATGGTGATCGTCGGCGGCGGTGCATTTGCGCGCGCCGACGGCGGCGCCGTTTTGCGCGCCGCGGGCAAACTCGCTGCCGGCCTCAACAAAGATGGTTGGAACGCGTTCAACGTGCTCCACACCGCGGCATCGCGCGTCGCTGGTCTCGATCTCGGCTTCCTGCCGGGTAAGGGCGGCAAGAGCGCCGGAGAAATGCTGAAGGGCGGGCTCGACGTCCTCGTTCTGCTCGGCGTCGATGAAGCAGCGCTCCCGAGTGCCGGCACGATTATCTACATCGGCACGCACGGGGATGCGGGCGCACACCGCGCCGACATCATCCTGCCTGGCGCCGCCTACACCGAAAAAGACGCCACCTGGGTCAACACCGAAGGCCGCGTCCAATACGGCCGCCGCGCCACCTTCCCGAAGGGCGAGGGCAAAGAGGATTGGACCATCCTGCGCGCGCTCTCAGCCGTCATCGGCAAAACGCTACCGTATGACTCGCTCACCGCGCTCCGCGCCAAGATGATCGCCGATCATCCGACCTTCGGCCAAGTCGACTACGCGCCCGGCGCCGCCGACAGCACGGGTTTCGACGCGGCAAAAATCGGCGCCGAGGGCCAAATCTCGAACGATCCGTTCAAGTCCCCGGTTGCGGACTTCTATCTGACCAATCCGATCGCGCGCGCGTCGAAGACGATGGCCGAGTGCTCACGCCTTCGCGCCAGCGCTCACAAGGTGGCCGCGGAATGAACCCGGCCGCTGATTATGTTCCGCTGATCGCGCTCCCGGTCGAATGGGAGTGGGCGCTGATGAAGACGGGCCAGATCCTGGCCATCTGCATCCTGCTGCTGATCTCGCTCGCCTTCTTGCTGCTGTTCGATCGCAAGGTCTGGGCGGCGGTGCAGCTCCGCAAAGGTCCGAACGTCGTCGGCCCCTTCGGCTTGCTCCAATCCTTCGCGGACTTCTTCAAGTTCGTGTTCAAGGAAATCGTCATCCCGGCTGGTGCGAATAAAACCGTCTTCATCCTCGCGCCCTTGCTCACCTTCGTGCTCGCCTTCATCGGCTGGGCGGTCGTGCCATGGGGTCCGGGCGTTGTGATCGCCGACCTCAATGTCGGCATCCTCTACCTGTTCGCGATCTCCTCGCTCGGCGTTTACGGCATCATCATGGGCGGTTGGGCTTCGAACTCGAAGTACCCGTTCCTCGGCGGCCTGCGCTCAGCCGCGCAAATGGTGAGCTACGAAGTCTCGATCGGCTTCATTCTGATCACCGTGCTCCTGCTGGTGGGCTCGCTGAACCTCTCAACCATCGTCAACAACCAGGCCGACGGCATCTGGATGTGGCACGGTTTCCGCATCTTCAACTTCGCCGAATTCCCGAACAACATCCTCGTCGGCGTCGTGATGATCGCGATGCTGGGCATGTTCTTCATCTCGGCGCTTGCCGAAACCAACCGCCCGCCGTTCGATCTGCCTGAAGCGGAATCCGAACTCGTCGCGGGCTATCAGGTCGAATACTCGTCGACCCCGTACTTGCTCTTCATGATCGGCGAGTACCTCAACATCGTCATGATGTGCGCCATGACGACGATCCTGTTCCTCGGCGGTTGGCACTTGCCTTGGGGGTCGATCGAAAGCCTCGGCCTCAGTCCGTTCTGGACCGGCGCGCTCGCCATGCTCGTCTTCTATGTGAAGATCTGGATGATGTTCTTCATGTTCGCGATGGTGAAGGCCATCGTGCCGCGCTACCGCTACGACCAGCTGATGCGCCTGGGCTGGAAGATCTTCCTGCCGACCTCACTCGTCGCCGTTATTGTCCTCGGCTACTACGTCGCGTTCCTCGCGCCGGCGGCCACGACTTCTGTGGCAGGTGGCTGATGCGGATCGCAATCCTCCTCGCCCTCGTTCTCGCCGCCTGCACGCCAACGCAGGAAGCGACGCCGCCCGCGGCGCCTGTAGCCGCTCCGCAGACCGTTTCCGTTGAGGTCAGCGCGACCAGCGACGCGGAAGCGCAGCGGCTGTGCGGCAGTCCGGCGCGCCCGGAAACGGTGCACCACGAAAGCAACGTCATCACCTATCGCTGCATCCGAGGGACCAACTAATGTCTCGTCTTCTCCAGGCCGCGAAGGGCGCGTTGATGCTCGACATGATCGGGGGCTTCGCCCTCGGCATGAAGTACTTCTTCACGCGCAAAGCGACGGTGAACTACCCGTTCGAAAAGGGCCCGCTCTCTCCGCGCTTCCGCGGTGAGCACGCGCTCCGCCGCTACGCCAACGGCGAAGAGCGCTGCATCGCCTGCAAGCTCTGCGAAGCCATTTGCCCGGCGCAGGCCATCACCATCGAAGCAGAACCGCGCGAAGACGGCTCACGCCGGACCACGCGCTACGACATCGACATGGTGAAGTGCATTTACTGCGGTTACTGCCAGGAAGCGTGTCCGGTCGATGCGATTGTGGAAGGCCCGAACTTCGAGTTCGCGACCGAAACGCGCGAAGAACTTTACTATGACAAAGAGCGTCTGCTCGCGAACGGCGATCGCTGGGAGCGGGAGATCGCGAAGAATTTGGAGCTGGACGCGCCTTACCGGTAGGGCGGGTCATTTCTTGGGGGCAGCCAAGCAAAACGCTCGGCAAGCCGTTTCGAATTGGGAGAGCGTAACGGATGTTGGCGTCGATCGCCTTCTATGTGCTGAGCGTGATCGCGGTGATTTCCGCGTTCGCGGTCATCTCCGCGCGCAACCCGGTTCACTCTGTCCTGTTCCTGATCCTGACGTTCTTCACGTCAGCGGGCCTCTTCGTGCTCTTGGGCGCCGAGTTCCTGGCCATGCTTCTGGTCGTCGTCTATGTCGGCGCCGTCGCGGTGCTCTTCCTCTTCGTCGTCATGATGCTCGACGTCGACTTTGCTGAGTTGAAGAAGGGCTTCCTCTCCTACATGCCGCTCGGCGCGCTGATTGCGCTCGCGCTCATGGGCGAACTCGCGCTCGTCGCGAGCGCTTCGATGTCGGCCCAAGGCGCGCCGATTGCACTGGGCCCGGTCGAGACTGGCGGCGTCACCAACGCCGAAGCGATCGGTCAGGTGCTGTACACCGAGTATCTGCTCGTCTTCCAAATGGCGGGCTTGGTGCTCTTCGTCGCCATGATCGGCGCCATTGTGCTGACGCTCCGCCATCGGCCCGGCGTCAAGAAGCAGGACATCGCCGCCCAAGTTGGTCGCAAGCGTTCCGAGGGCGTCGAACTCAAGGACATCCGTCCGGGGCAGGGGCTGGGCTAATGGAAATCGGTCTCGTCCACTACCTGTTCGTCGCCGGTGCGCTCTTCACCATCGGTTGCTTCGGCATTTTCGCGAACGCCAAGAACGTCATCATTATCCTGATGTCGATCGAGCTCATTTTGCTGGCGGTGAACATTAACTTGGTCGCGTTCTCCGCC
>CAYUOC010000009.1:0-10720 GCA_964446305.1 uncultured Terricaulis sp.
GGCGCGGCCATTTATGAACGCGTCCGGCGTCTGGACGAGACGATGTACGATGGCGGCGTCGAAGAACCGGCCAACGTGGTTTCGAACCAAATGGCGATGTTGGCCCAGGCGTTCACGCGTTAAGCTGCCATCAGCTGAAAACACAAAGGGCGCCGGATTGCTCCGGCGCCCTTAATCTTGTTGGCTCGGTTGGAAGGCTTAGCCTTCCTTCTTCTTCATGAAGCCGCCGAACTTGTCGTTGAAGCGCGAGACGCGGCCGCCGCGGTCGAGCAGGGTCTGGTTGCCGCCGGTCCAGGCCGGGTGCGACTTCGGGTCGATGTCGAGCGCCAAAGTGGCGCCGTCTTCGCCGTAGGTCGAACGGGTCTTGAAGGTCGAACCATCGGTCATGGTGACCGTGATGAAGTGGTAGTCGGGATGGCCTTCGGTTTTCATGACCCGGAATCCTGCGCGTCCCCCGGAAAGGGGGAGAAAATTGGAAGCGGGGCTGATAGCTGAAGGCGGCGGGGGAAGCAAGGGCAGGCGATGATCTGGTTGTTTGTGGGCGTTATTGGCGGCCTGGCGGTAGTCGGCGTGGCCGGTTGGGCACGAGGTGAGCGCAAGAAGGTCGAGGCCGAGGCTGCGGCCCGCAGGGAGCGGGCGCGGCTGCAGGCCGAAGAAGCGCAGCTCCTGGCGCGGCTCAAGCAGGAGAAGGGCGAAAAGTAATGGCCCAGGCCGGGTACTCGGGCACGCCGCTGGCGAAGAAGCTAGGGCTTAAACCCGGCGAGCCGCTTTGGGCCTCGGGCATGCCGGTTTCGGTCAGGAAGGTGCTCGATCAGGAGGCGGGGCCTCGCTACCTCGCGCGCCCAAGCAAGGCGCTGGCGGCGGCGCACATCTTTCACACGAGCGCAGCCAAGCTCGCGGCGGAGCTGGAGAGCTTGCGCGATAAGCTTGCCCCGGACGGGATGATCTGGGTGTCGTGGCCGAAGAAGGCCGCGAGGGTCGAGACCGACATCACTGAGGACACGATCCGCAAGGTCGCGCTGCCGCTGGGCTACGTCGATGTGAAAGTCTGTGCCGTGGATGAGACGTGGTCGGGCCTAAAGCTCGTGATCCGCAAGGCGCTTCGCTAGCTCGCGGTTTCGCTGGCGGGCGCCGTCTGGGGTTTCGGTTTGGCCGGTGTCGAATCCGGCACGACCCGCAGCAGGAACGGGTTGAGCGCGATCGAGATCAGGGCGGCGGCGAGGATCAGATTGTATGTCTCTCGCGACATCACTTCGAGCTGAAGGCCAAGACCTGCGAGCACGAAAGAGAACTCGCCGATCTGTGCGAGGCCGAGCGCGACGAGGGCGCTTGCCTGTGGCGGCTGCTTCATTGCGCGCATGAGAATGTAAGCGAGCAGCGCTTTGCCGGCTATGACCACGGCCACTATCGCGACGACGCCAAATGGATTGCGCACGAGCACGAACGGATCGAACAACATCCCCACGGCCACGAAGAAGAGCACCGCGAAGGTGTCGCGCAGCGGCAGCGAGTCTTCGGCGACCTTGTGCGAGAAGCGCGAGCCGTTGAGCGCGAGGCCGCCGAGGAAGGCGCCGAGCGCAAAGCTGGCGTCGAACCAGAAATAGGCCGCCCAGGCGACGCCGAGGGCCAACGAAAGGGTGCCCAGCGAAAGCAGCTCGCGCGATTTGGCGTGGGCGATCTGGACGATGAGCCACGGAAAGAAGCGCCCGCCGATGACCAGCATCAGCGCGATGAAGACGGCGATCTTCAGGAAGGTGATGCCGAGCGCGGTGAGCAGCGGGATAATCGAGATGTTCGCTTCCTCAGCGGCGATGACCGAGACGATCGCGGGCAGCACGACGATGGCAAGCACGATCAGTAGGTCCTCGATCAGGAGCCAAGAGATGCCGATGCGGCCTTCCTCGGTTTTCAGCGCGCGTTTGTCCTCCATGGCGCGGAGGAAGACGATTGTGCTGGCGATGGAGAGCGAAGCGCCGAGAACGAAACTCTCGACCGGCGCCATGCCGAGCAGCAGGCCGGTGACGTAGCCGACGGCGCCGGCAGCCAACGTGTGAATGACCGAGCCCGGCACCGCCACCCAGCGCACGGACCAGATATCCTCGATCGAGATTTTGAGGCCCACGCCGAACATCAGCAGGATGACGCCGATCTCGGACAGCTGCAGCGCCAGTTCGGTGTTGCCGGTGAAGCCGGGCGTGTAGGGGCCGACGGCGAGCCCTGCGAGCAGATAGCCGACGATCGGCGAGAGGCGAAGGAGGCGCGAGGCGACGAAGCCGAAGACGAAAGCGAGCACGATCGCGGCCACCAGGGTCGTGATCAGAGCGTACTTATCTTCCATTCCGGCTCTGCTCCCTCCGTGTGACCCATAACGCACACTGGCAAGCCCGCACGCAAGGCAAGCCATCGATTTTCTGTGCTGTAAGGAACTGAGAGCCGCGCGCCACGTTTTTGCCGCATCGGGTGGGACCGAACGGGCTGATGGATCATGACTTACGAGGCTTCACCGATGTCACACGCCGAGGCTTTGCCGGCGCCGGAGACGTTTCGCCGCGATGAGCGGTTTGCGATTTTGTTCGGCGGCGCGGCGCTTGGCATAGCGCTGGGCGCGGCCGCCGCGATCGCCATGGGCCGTACCGGCATGTGGCCGCTGTTCATCGCCGCGCCCATCTTTGCGCTCGCCGCCTATTTGGCGGTGGCGACAGTGCACGATGCTATTGAGCGCCGCGCGGTTGGTTGCGCGATCGCAGCTGGGCTGGTGGCGCTATCGTTGTTGGCGTGGCCGGCAATGGCGGTGCTCTTCCCGATGTCGGCGCCGCAATTTTGGATCGCGCCTGCGGCCACGCTGGGCTCGATGGTGCTGCTGGCTTCGTGTTGGAGCGGCGCGCAAGGCGCTGTGTACAGGCTCTCTGGCGAAGCGGCTTCGATCTGCGCGATCGTCGGCTTTCTCGGGCTCAACACGCTGATGGCGTGACGTTAGGCGCTTGGGCTCAGGCCCACGCGTGCTGTCGCTTCCGCCTGGCGTTGGGCCAGCGCCTCCGGAGAGAACCCTTCGACGCTTTCGGCGAACATGCGGCCGAAATTGAGTTCCGCCCGCAAATGCAGGAACGCCGCGCCCAGTCCGATGGCGGCGCGGTCCATAAACACGAACTCGCGCGGGATCAGCACGGGGCCTAGCGTCTTCAGGCGCTTGCGCACCTCAAACGCTTCGCGGCGGCCGTACTCAGCGGGCGGCACATTGTCCGCAATGGTGCGGACGCGATCTTCGAGCAGGGGTCCGTAAATAAAGCGCGCCCACATGGTCAGCGCTTCGATCAGGTCCTTGTTGAGGTTCTTGAAGCCCCAGACTTCGTACGCGTGCGCGACTTGCTCCATGTCCTCGGCCTTTAGTCCGCGCCAGAGGCCGACGACGCCTTCAAGGAAGCGCGCAGGGAAAATGCGGACACAGCCAAAATCGAGAAGGTGCAGGCGCTCGGCGTTGTCGGTGAGGGCGTAATTGCCGAGGTGTGGGTCGCCGTGAATGACGCCGTAATGCGTCATTGGTCCCCACCAGGCTTTGAAGAGAAGCTCTGCGATGCGGTTGCGGGTTTCTTGGGGCTCGTCGAGCCAATGCATGAGGCCACGGCCTTCAAGCCAGGTCATGGTTAGCAAACGCTTGCTGGAAAGCTCTTCCAGCGGCTCTGGCGTGTTGATGCGCGGCTCGTCCGCCAGCATTTGCGCGAAGAGGCGCATGTGCTTGAGCTCGCGCGTGTAGTCGAGTTCTTCGCGCAGGCGTTCGCCGACCTCGAGGATGGCCTCTGAAGAGTCGATGGAGCCGTCCATGTTCTTGAACAGGCCGAGAATAGCTTTCAGTTGGCCGAGATCGGCTTCCACCGCGCTGGCCATGTCTGGGTATTGCAGTTTGCAGGCAAGCGCGCGGCCATCGTGGGCGTTGGCCCGATGGACTTGGCCGAGAGAGGCCGCGGCGGCGGCTTCGCGCTCGAACGACGCAAACTTGGTTTCCCAATCCTCACCAAGTTCAGCGCGCATGCGGCGTTGTACGAACGGCCAGCCCATTGCCGGCGCGTGCGCCTGCAGTTTGCGGAATTCTTCGGCGTAGGCTTGGGGCAGGAGATCAGGAATTGTTGAAAGCAGCTGTGCTACTTTCATCAATGGGCCCTTCGAACGGCCCAGCGCTTGGCGCAGAGCTTTCGCCAACGCGACATTGTCGGCGCCCATCATCCGTGCGCCCACGGCGCCTGACAAGTTCGCGCCAACGTTGGCAACACGGCCGATGCGGGCAGTGATGCGATTGCGTTCTGGGTCTTTGGCGTCGGTCATTCGCAGGCGATCGTGGTGAACACAGCGTTTATGTAATGCCTACGAGGCCTTACGAAAATCGCGTTTCAGTGTGCCATTTTAACGCGACCTCCACACCTCATCCGTAATGTCCCCGTCAACGATCAGCGTTTCCGTCAGAGAAGCGCGTCGAACTGGTTGGTGGTGAACATGGGTAAGACGATCCTGATCGTCGATGACGATCCGGCTCAGCGCCGTCTGTTGCAGGCGGCAGTCGAGCGCAATGGCTTCTTGACACGCGCGGCCGAGAACGGCTCACAAGCCGTCGAGGCTGTCGATAAGCACGCCGATATCGATATCGTGCTGCTCGATCTCGTCATGCCGGGCATGTCGGGCCAAGAAGCGCTCAAGGAAATCCGTATGCGCCGCGGCGATCTGCCGTGCATCGTGCTCACCGCTTCGGGCGGCATCGACACGGTCGTGCAGGCCATGCAAGCGGGTGCGACGGACTTCTTCGTGAAGCCGGCTTCGCCAGAACGGATCATGGTGTCGATCCGCAACGCGCTCGAAATGTCGAATTTGAAGACCGAAGTCGTGCGCATGAAGAAGCGCGTCGCCGGTCAGATGTCGTTTGACGACATGGTCGCCAACGCGCCGGTGATGGCGCCGGTTGTCCGCATGGGCAAGCGCGCGGCAGCTTCCAACATTCCGGTGCTGATCACCGGCGAGAGCGGCGTCGGCAAGGAATTGCTGGCGCGTGCGATCCAGGGCGCTTCCGAGCGCGCGGGCCGTCCGTTCGTGACGGTGAACTGCGGCGCGATCCCGGAGAACCTGGTTGAGTCCATTCTGTTCGGCCATGTGAAGGGCAGCTTCACTGGCGCAACCGACAACCACGCAGGCAAGTTCGTTGAAGCCCACGGTGGCACGCTGTTCCTCGACGAAGTTGGTGAATTGCCGCTCGACATGCAGGTGAAACTGCTGCGGGTACTGCAGGAAGGCGAAGTCGACCCCGTCGGCGGCAAGCGCCCGGTGAAGGTCGATGTCCGCATCATCAGCGCCACGAACAAAGATCTGGCGAAGCTCGTCGCCGACGGCGCCTTCCGCGAAGATCTTTATTATCGCCTGAACGTGTTCCCCATCGAGGCGCCGCCGCTGCGCGAGCGCAAGGAAGACCTGCCGACGTTGGTGCAGCGCTTCATCGCGCGCTTCAATGCGGAAGAGGGCCGCAACGTCCGTGGCGCCTCTGCCTCGACGATGCAGATGCTCATGGATTTCGATTGGCCCGGCAACGTCCGCCAACTCGAGAACTCGGTGTTCCGCGCTGTGATCCTTTGCGAAGGCGATCTGTTGCAGCCGGAAGACTTCCCGCAAATTTCTGGCCTGAAGCCGCTGGTTGCCGCGAACGACTCGCTGCCGCCTGAAGTCGCCGTGCCTGCGAACGATCATCACGTTACAGCCGCGCATGTCGCGTTCACAGAAGTGGTGATGGCTGCGGGCGAAGCGTCATCACAGCCGGTGGCCGTGTTCGACGGAGAAGGTCACCTGCGCCAACTCGAACAGATCGAACGCGATCTGATCGAACTCGCGATTGACCATTACGCCGGGCATATGTCTGAAGTGGCGCGGCGTTTGGGAATCGGCCGCTCGACGCTCTATCGCAAGCTCCGCGAGTACGGGCTTGAAGAGAAGGCGGCCGCCGAAGGATGAGTTAGATGACGATGTGGATGGTGATCGCACTTGTCGTGTATGTCGCCATCAACATCGTCACCTTCATCGTCTATCGCCTCGACAAGAAGCGCGCGGAGCGTGAACGGCAACGGCTGCCGGAATATCATTTGCTGTTGCTCGCTTTCGTTGGCGGCGCGCTCGGTGCGGTGCTGGCGCAGCAGATATTCCGTCACAAGACCCGCAAGCAGCCGTTCCGCACGCTGCTGATCCTCGCCGTGATCCTCAACATCGCGGTCGCCGCTTGGGTGCTGTCGCCTGAGGTGCGGGCGTATGTGATCGGGCTGATCTTCGGGCACGCTTGATTGCGTGGCTATGGCGCCATGACCAGCACCCACGGCCCGTAAGTGTTGTCGCCCTGCTCGCCTTCGACGAACCCATGAGCGGCGTAGAACCTGCGAGCGCGATTGTTGCTGTGTTGACATTTCAGTCGGAGTTTATCCGGCGCACGTTGCATGGCTTCGCGAAGCAGAATGGAACCGATCCCTTGCCGATATTGCGCCGGATCGACGTATAGATGATGCAGAAACGAATCCGGCATGTAGATCGAGGCAAAGCCGCAAAGCTTGCCGCCACTCGTCGCGATGATGACTAGCTCGTCTCGCGTTTCCGCCGCGAACTCCGCGACGCCGATAGTGCGAGGTGACTCTGAGAAGGCGTCCGTCCAAGCCGCCTCGAAGATCGCCGCGCAGGCGGGGTGGTCTCTCGGCGTGATCTCGCGGACGCTGATCATGTATCGTCGCGCGGCGGCCGCTGCGGCCTGTTCTTCCAACCCAGCGGCTTCTTTGTCGTCAGCCCCTTGCGTTTCTTCCCGCGTGCTTTGGCGGCGATCTCTTTGAGCTTCACGGTTTGGAGCGTTGAGAGGGCATCGTCCTTGCGGCCCTTGCTCAGATCCGCAAAGGCGCTGCCGTACTTTTCGAGGCGCTTATCGACCTCAGTGAGAAACTCGTTTTCCCACTGCGAATATTCGACGGCGCCTTCGCCGGGTTTCACCTCGCCGGTCTCGGGATCGATCGTCTCGAGCGCGCTGCTCTTGGCGGCGAGCTTGCGGATGATCCGCTGCGCTTTGCGCGTCTGCTTGCGATCGATCTCGCGGGGCATTGGCCCTCCCGCGGATACTCTAACTTAGAGCCCTGAGCCTGTCGAAGGGCGGCGCAGAGCGCGTGATCCCGCCTTCGACAAGCTCAGGCGTCGCAATTGAGCTAAATCTCGCCGAGCGCGTGCAGATAGAGCTCTTTGATCTGCTCTTGCTCTTCGCGCTCTTGGCGGTCCTGCTTGCGGAAGCGGATAACCTGGCGGAGCACTTTGCTGTCAAAGCCTGTCGCCTTGGCTTCGGCGTAGCTTTCCTTGATGTCGTCGCCGATCGACTTCTTCTCTTCCTCAAGACGCTCAATGCGCGCGACGAGCTGGCGCAGTTTTTCTTGCGCGCTCTGCGTCAGCGATTGCGTCGCGACCACGTTGTCGGTTCCACCAAAGTCCGCCATCTGCCCACCTGTTCGTTTCGAGAATCGAATCGTTAAGTGAGGCTAGTCCCGCGCGGGCGCTGACGTCATCTCGTTGACACGCCGAATCGCGGCGATGACCAGATCTGTCCTCAGGCGATGCGGCATATGCCCGGTGTCCGGGGCGATCACGAGTTCGGCTGCGGGCATATCCACAGCGAGTGCGCGGGCGTGGCGTTTGGGGGAGACGACCTTGTCCTTCTCCGCCGTGATGATGATCGTCGGTGTGAATAAGTCGGCGTAGCGCGGCTGCTGCGCGCCGAACTCGACGTTCGAGGCGCAAACATCGAGTGCACTGGCGCGGAACGCGCGCGGCCGAAAGATGAGCGGCACGCCCGCAGTCTCGAAGTAGTTCACCGGTGTGGGGGCGGGCCAAAAATTGTTAGCGACGCTCGAAGGGCTCATCGGCGGGCCGAGCCACGGAATGATGAGCCCGCAAAAAACGTCCCCGAGCAGCGGCGTCGCGGAGAGGCGCGCCCACCATGCCGGCTTGCCTGGATACGGATTGCACGCAGGCGCGATAAGCACGAGGCCGCTGACCAAGTGCGGGTGATCGAGCGCGAGCCGCAGCGCGACGGCGGCGCCAAGTGAGTGCGCAACGACAATGGCCGGGCCGTCGCCGGTTTCCTCAAGCACGCGCGCAGCAACGCGCGCTTGCGAGGCCATTGTGTGTGCCTCGCGTTTGGCGCGCGTGGAATGGCCCATGCCAGGCCGGTCATAGGCGATGACGCGATGAAGCGGTGAGAACTCGTCCGCAAGCGGTCCCCAGAGTTCGAGCAAGTTCGAACTGGCGCCGTGGATCAGGAGGACGCGTGGCGCGCCTTGTTGTCCGGCTTCGCGGATGTGCACGCGAACGCCGTCAGCTTCAATGAAGCGGCCTGTCGGCGGAAAGTTCGTTTCGGTGCGCCGGACATAAGCGCGGGCGTTAGCCGCCAGAGCATAAACCGCAAGTGCGATCGCGGCGGCGATGGCCGCCAGCCACAGCATCATGCGTCGCGGCCGTCGACGCGCGGTTCGAGGCGGCGCACGCCTTGGAGCGCGACTTCATAGTGAGGATGGATCACGAGCGCGGCGCGGAAGGCCTCAAGCGCGGCGCGTTGCTGGCCAAGCTCTTCGTAGATGAGGCCAAGGCCGGCCAGCGCCCCGAAGTGGCGCGGCTCGCGCTTCAGCGTTTCCTGGATTGCGGCGATGGCGCCGGGATAATCGTCGGTCGAATAGTAGAGGTTGGCGCGGCGATTCCAGGTCTCGGCGTAGTCAGGCGCGAGATCCGACGCTTGATCGAGGAAGCGCTCGGCCAGCTCCGCGTCGCCCGCGTTTTCCGCGGCGTTGGCCCGTTCGAGCAGGATGTTCACCGTCGGCGAGCCGCTATCGGCCCAGCGCGCCCAGATCGCTTGCTCGATCGGCGTCGCCTGCTGCGCGTCTTCGGTTTGCTCCAGCTGCGCGAACAGCGCGTCGAGCTCAGGATCGGCGCGCGACGGCGCGGACGAGCCGGCGTTGCAGGCGGCAAGCGTTAGGGCAGCTGCGAAAGCTATAAAAAACCGGCGCATGGAAACGAGATGAATCGAATTCATCTTACCTGAAATTCACAACGCCCGCGAGGGCTTCGCGGGCGCCTGTGAGCTTCAATTGGGGCCTAATTCAGCCCTGCTTCGCCTTATACCGGGGATCAACTTTGTTGATCACATAAACCCGGCCCTTGCGGCGCACGACCCGGCAAGCCCGGTGGCGGGCTTTGAGCGACTTGAGCGACGACTTGACTTTCATGGCCGTATTTCCGGGGCGAAATGGAAGCGGGGCTTCTAAGGGGCCCCAAATCGTAAGTCAATGTGGGGACGTTGATGCGGCCCCCGACGCACCCTAAGGGCGTTGAGGGCTGATGACGAAGGGGTACCCGAAGATGGCGCGAGCCTTGATTTTAGCCGCTGCGGTGTCGCTGGCGATCGCCTGCGGGCCCTCGACGGGCGTCGCCCAGACCCCCCAGCCGCCAACCTTCGAGTCCTCCGGGAACCGGGCTTTTGATGAATGGCGCGATGATTTCGCCCGCCGGGCTGTCCAGCGGGGGCGGGACCCTGCTGTCCTGGGCCGTCTGCTGGCGGGCGTCACCGCGGACGACCGGGTGATCGAGCTGGACCAGCGTCAACCGGAATTCGTCAGTCCGGTCTGGGATTATGTGACCAACCGGGTCACCGAGAACCGGATTAGCGGCGGCCGCACCCTAAAGGCCGCGATCGGGCCGATGCTGGATGCGGTTGAAACGCGCTACGGCGTGCCGACCGGCATCATTCTCGGCATCTGGGGCCTGGAGAGTAATTACGGTGAGGCGGCGCTGAACTGGACGCCGCAAACCGCGCTCGCCACGCTCGCCTACGAAGGCCGCCGTCGCGAACAATTCGAAAGCTATCTGCTCGCGCTCACGGAAATGGTGGAGCGCGATCCGTCGAGCCTGCAACAACTGCGTTCGTCGTGGGCCGGCGCGCTTGGCCAGCCGCAATTCATGCCGGACGTCTATCTGACCACCGCTGTCGATTGGGACGGTGATGGTCATCGCGACATCTGGAACAATCGCGGCGACGTTGCTGCTTCGATCGGCAACTATCTGCAAGATCGCGGCTGGCGCCGTGGCGAGCCGGTGTTTGAAGAGGTGCGGCTGCCGAACGGCTTCGACTATGCCCTTGCTGATGGCACCATGCGCCCGATCGCCGATTGGGCAGGGCGGGACGTGCGCCGCATCGATGGCGCCGCGTGGGATCAAACCAATCTTTCGGCGCAGCTCTTCTTACCCGCGGGCGCGAATGGCCCGGCGCTGATGCTCTATCACAATTTCGGAGTGATCCGCCGCTACAACAATTCCGATCGCTACGCGCTCGTGGTGGCGTTGTTGGCGCGCGCGTTTGATGGGCGCAGCGGCCTGGTCTCGGATTGGCCGCGTGCGGCGGGTTCGTTGAACCGCGAACAAATCGTCGAGCTGCAAACGCTGCTGAATGGCCTCGGCTTCAATTCCGGCAATCCGGACGGCCTGTTCGGTTCCGGCACGCGCGGGGCAGTGCGTCAGTATCAGGCGGCGCAGGGCTTGCCAGCGGATGGCTTCCCGACCGCGACGCTGCTCAATCGCATTCGCCAAAGCGCAGGCATCTCGACGCCCGAGCCCGCGCGCGCGCCGGTTGGGCTGCAGCGGAGCGGCATTCGTGAGCTGCAGCGTCTGCTCAATCGTTTGGGTT
>CAYUOC010000009.1:10820-44072 GCA_964446305.1 uncultured Terricaulis sp.
GGGCTGCAGCGGAGCGGCATTCGTGAGCTGCAGCGTCTGCTCAATCGTTTGGGTTACAGTGCAGGAACGGCGGATGGCGTCATCGGTTCACGCACGCGCGACGCGATTCGCGCGTTCGAGCGCGCGCAAGGCATGGAAGTGCGCGGTCGTGCGACCGACGTCGTGCTGGAGCGGGCGCGCGCCGCAGCGGGCTAAGCGCCGTCAGGACGGGGAAGTTGGCTCGCTCGGCGGCGGCTCGGCGGTGACCGCGTCGCGCAGGCGGCGGCTGCGCAGCGCGAAGATCATCATGGCGATCAGCAGCACGAGCATGATGATCAGCGGCGCGTTCATGCCGACGGTCTCGTAAACGACGCCGCCGATCAGCGGCGAGAACACGAAGCCCGCGCCGTTAGCGGCGACGACGAGCCCGGCGGCGTTGCCCTGTTCGTGTGGCTGCACGGCGACTGAAGCGCCGCCGGCGAAGCCCGGCCGGGCGAGCCCGGCGCCCAAGCCTTGGATGGCCTGCGCCACGAGCAATGCCGCGAGCGTGTCCGCGATGATCTGTACGCCGACGCCGAGCGCGAGTAGGCCAGCGCCCCACGCCATCAGGCCGCGTGGGCCAAGCTTCAATCGCGGCAGGATGGCCATCTGCGTCGCAAGTAGCGCGAGCGCGCTGACCATGAAGCCGGCGGCGGTGAGTTCGGAACCGTGCACGCCTTGCGCGTTCAGCCGGTCCATCGTGAAGAGGCCGAAGACTTGAACGGTGACGCCCGCGACCACCGATAGCGCAAAGCCGTAGATCAGATACGCGCTGATGCGTTTGTCATTGATCAGCGACAGCGACTGACGCCAATCGCCCTTTGGCCGTTCCGTTTGCGGCGGCGTGTTCTCCGGCAGGAAGCGCCAGATCGCGAATGAAGCGCCGGCGGCCAACACAGCGACGAGCCAGATCGGAAAGACGAGCCCGAACTTTGCTGCGAGCGCAGCGCAGACCGCAGGGCCGAACGCCTGGCCCAACGCAAATGCGGCGGTGAGGCCCGCGAGCTGTTCGGTCCGCTCCATGCGCGTCGTGCGGTCGGCTATGTAAGCTTGTGCGGCGGGCGAGGAGGCCGAGCCGAAGGCGCCGAAAATGGCGCGCGCCAGCATCAGCCAGGTGAACAGCCAGAAGCCTGCGAGCAGCCCGTTGAGGCCGAGCATGACGACAAAGCCGAACGACGCCATCGAAACGGCGTAGGCGCCAAGACCGAAGGCGGCGACTGGTCTGCGGCCGATGCGGTCAGAGAGCCGGCCCCAGCCAGGGCTCATCAGCACCCAGAGCAAAGCCGAGAGTGAGAAGATCCAACCGACGCTCGAATCCGGCAGCTGCAATTCGCGCACGAGCGGCGGCGCGACCGCGAGCAACATGGAATTGCCGGCGCCAATGACGAGCAAGCAGATGAACAACAACCGAAACTGGCGATTGCGGCCGATCGGCGCGCGTGGATCGGCGCGCGACGGGTCGTGCAGGGGAGGCTGGACGTCTGGCATGGGCGAGCGCGCCCGGCTTACGCTGAAACGGCGGCGTGGGGAAAGAGCGGTTCGCGCACTTACGTTGGGCGAACTGGGCGCGCATGGAGCGCGCGCCATCTTTCAATCGTGTCGATGGTTTCTGCTGCGGGGAGATCGCCGAACACACACAGGAGGCGCCGTCCGAGAAACCTTGCGCCGCGCTCCTGCAATGTCTGCGGCGCATCAAGCGGGTAGGTGAACCAAAAGGTTCGCGCGAACAGGCGCAAGAGGAGGGGCGCAGGGCGAAGTTCGATTGGCCCCATTCGCGACCACGGGAAGGTCTCGGTGGCGCCGAGCGTCTTGTGGATCAGCGCGTTGGGCGTGAGTTCAAGCCGCCAGCGATCGCGCATGAGCGCTGCGGCGAGGGCAGCGACAACCGGCATGCCGGCGACAACGGCAAGCAAGAACGGCGACGATTGCCAGCTTTGCCAATGGATGAGCAGCGAGATCGCGAGCACGATCCATAGCGGCGCAAAAAGCAGCAGCACCTTGCTTGGATTTACGGGTAGGATCATCGCGTCTCTTAATGCCCGTTAGCGTTTCTTTTCGTCAACCGAAACGGGTCCTTAAGCGCGTTCGGGCATAAGGCGCTGTCGGCAGAACGCCTCCAGGTAAACGCGCGCTAACATGTTTCCAATTATCGGCCTCGTTGTTGTTTTTGGCATGGTGTTCGGGGGCTTTATGCTCGCGGGCGGCCACTTCGAAGTCATTATCGAAGCTGCGCCGATGGAATTCATGATGATCTTTGGCGCCGCCGTTGGCGC
Source organism: uncultured Terricaulis sp. (assembly GCA_964446305.1). GTDB lineage: Bacteria > Pseudomonadota > Alphaproteobacteria > Caulobacterales > Aquidulcibacteraceae > Vitreimonas. The sequence goes on from CAYUOC010000009.1 coordinate 13,112, forward strand.
GCTGATCATCTCAAATGACATGCACGGCCTGAAGAGCGTGATGGGCGGCGTCGGCCAAGTGATGAGCGGGCCGAAGTGGAATAAGAAAGATTACCAGGATCTTCTCTCGTTGCTCTTCCAGCTGACCAAGCTGATGAAGACCAAGGGCGTCGTGGCGCTTGAAGCGCATATCGAAAAGCCCAACGAGAGCGCAATCTTTCAGAAATACCCGAAGCTCTGCAAGGACCACTTCGTGGTCGATTTTATCTGCGACACGCTGCGCATGATGACCATGAACCTCGACGACCCGCACCAGGTCGAAGACGCCATGGAAAAGCAGATCGAAAAGCATCACCACGAAGCGATGCATCCCGCGCACGCGCTGCAAGGCATGGCCGATGGCCTGCCGGCGCTCGGCATCGTCGCGGCCGTGCTCGGCATCGTGAAGACGATGGGCGCCATCAACGAGCCGCCGGAAATTCTCGGCCTCATGATCGGCAAGGCGCTTGTCGGCACCTTCCTCGGCGTGTTCCTGGCTTACGGGATCGTCGGCCCGATCGCGACGCGCTTGAACGGCGTGATCGAGCATGATGCGCAGTTCTACAAAATCATTCGTGATGTGCTCGTGGCGCACTTGCACGGAAACGCGGCGCAGGTTTCAGTCGAAATTGGACGCGGCTCTGTGCCGAGTTCGCTGCAGCCGACCTTCGCGCAACTCGAAGAAGCGCTGGCGGCAGCCGCCGAAGCTTAGTGCTAGGCCTGACTTCGCTGCGCCAAGCTATGCAGATTTGCATGAGCGCGCGGCGCTCAGCCGCTTGCCATCTCGGTTAATCCTTGGCATGGAGTCGCCTCCCGCGTTGGGGGTAGACCCTGACGCTGAGACGAGGGGTAGTACCTATGACGAAGATCCAAATGGGCGTTGCAGCTGCTGCTGCTGCCGTTCTCGCCTTCGGCGTCGCGGCCTGCGGCCAAACGACGGCGACGACGGAAGAAGCTCCGGCTGCGGTGGAAGACACCACGGCGACCGAAGCCCCGGCTGAACCGGCTGCTGACGCTGCCGCGACGACCGACGCTGCGGCCACGACCGAAGCTCCGGCGACGACCACGCCGTAATCTACGTTTCAACGTAGTTTTCGCGATGAGCCGCCCGAAAGGGCGGCTCATTTGCGTTTAGGGTCCACGCATGCCGCGTTTGCCGCCAGCGCCTGATCTGGAGTGGAGCGAGGACGGCGCCTCGCTGCGCGCGGCGGCGTTCGGCGACGTTTACTTTTCCAGGGATGGAGGGCTTGCCGAGGCCGAAGCCGTGTTCCTCGCAGGAACCGGATTGCCGGAAGCCTTCGAAAACAGGGATCGTTTCGCCCTGTGCGAGCTAGGTTTCGGCACAGGTTTGAACGTTTTGGCGCTCTGGAGCGCCTGGAAAAAGACGCGATCGCCTCATGCGCAATTGCATATCTCGACCATCGAGTCATTCCCTCTAGCAAAGGCCGACGCCGCAAGAGTTTTGCGTCAGTTTCCAGAGGTTTCCGGACTCGCGGAGAGGCTTCTCGAGCGCTGGCCGGTACGCGCCTACGCGCCGCAGCGAATTTGGCTGCCCGAGGATGGCCTGTCGCTCACTGTCTTCACGGGCGAAGCGGAAACCGTGCTCTCGGGGCTTTCGGGATCCTTCGACGCTTGGTTCTTGGATGGCTTCGCTCCCGCGCGGAACCCCGGAATGTGGTCGCCGGAGGTGTTCCGGCAGATCGCGCGACTCAGTGCGCCGGGGGCGCGGGCGGCAACATTCACGGTTGCAGGTGACGTGCGGCGTGGTTTGGAGGCGGCGGGGTTCGCGGTTGAGAGGAAGCCGGGCTTTGGAAAAAAGCGCGAGCGGCTGGAGGCGACCTACGGAGCGCCGGGGCCCCCGCCGGCAGGGGCGAATAAGCCGGCCACCTTTGTTGCCGGCGAGGGCGCCGGCGCTCCGAAAATCTACCCGTACGCCGCCTGCAACCCGAAGCGTGTCGCGATCCTTGGCGCGGGGATGGCGGGGGCGAGCGTCGCGCAGGCGCTTGTTCGGCGCGGTGTTGAGGTTGTGGTTCTCGAGGCGGCGCGCGTGCTTGGGGCGGGCGCCAGCGGCAATCCGGCCGGCCTGGTGATGCCGCGGCTCGATCGCGGCGGGGTGCTGAGCGAGGTGTATCTCGCGTCTTACCTGCACGCGGTCGCGACATATGAATCTCTTGGCGTGTTTGACGCGTGCGGCGTCGAGCAGCGTACGCAGGACGGCGCCGCGGAAGCGCTTGAGGACTTGCTGAACGATCCGCCCTTGCCGGCAGACTGGCTTTCGCGATTGCCGAATGGCGCGGCGCTGCACGCGCGCGCCGGCGTTGTTCGGCCGCAGGCCGCGATCGCGCGCATGCTGGAGGGCGTGAGGCTGATTTGTGAGTCGCGGGTGCAACGGCTCGACCGTGACGACGACGGCTGGATCGTGCGCGCGCCGGATGGCCGGGCGTTGCTTAAAGCGGACGCCGTCGTGCTCGCATGCGGCGCGGCGCTGACACAGTTTGAACCCGCGTCGTTCCTGCCGATCACGCTTTCGCACGGGCAGATCGAGTGGGGGCGTGCATCGCCGCCGCCGCACGCGCTGACGCGCGGAACCTACGTCGCGCCTTTTGAAGGCGGCGTGTTGTTCGGAGCGACCTTCGACAAGTCACTGGCGCCAGAAGACGAGGCGCGGGCGCGGAATTTGGCCGCGCTGCGCGAGCTTGCACCCGATGTCGCGGCGAGCGTCGATCCAGCCTCGCTGATGTCTCGCGCCGCCCAGCGTGCAACGACGCCGGATCGCGCGCCGATTGCTGGGTTGTTGCCGAACGCGGAAGCATGGTTAGCGCAATACGCCGATCTCGCGCATGGCCGCGCTGTTAACTCTAAAGCGCCGCCACCAGCGCACGAGGGCGTTTACGTTATTGGCGGGTTAGGAGCGCGCGGCCTCACATTAGCGCCACTACTTGGCGAAGTTCTCGCCGGCGAAATGTGTAATGAACCTGGGCTGTTAAGTCAGCTCGCGCGTGACGCGATTCATCCGGCCCGTTTTCTGCATAGGGCGCTCAAACGGCGTTAAAGCCGCATTTGGGTTAATCGCAATGGCGTTCGATGCAGGCGTCCGCAACGCGGACACGGTAAATTTTCTCGACCTTCAGTTCAGTGGTTTGGATCTCGATGGCGCGCTTGATGCGATCAGCGTCCGCGCGAGCCTCGATCTTCCGTTTGCGTACGTCGCAACGCCGAATGTCGATCACGTCGTCTCCCTGGCCAATGAGCCGGGCCGACGCGCGCTTTATGACAGCGCCTGGATGTTGCTGAACGACAGCCGTGTGCTGAAGGGGCTGGCGCGGAGAGCGAAGATCACGCTGCCTGTGGCGCCGGGTTCGGACATCGCCGAGCGCCTGTTCGATACGGTTATCGACAAGCACGAGCCGGTCACCATCATCGGCGGCGATCGAGACAGCATTGAAGAACTCAAGCGCATTTACGATCTCCGGGATGTGCGTTGGCACGAGCCGCCGATGGGGCTGAAGCACAAGCCGGGCGCTATCGTGCGTGCGGCGGCCTTCGCGGCGGCGCAGCCCTCGCGGTTCACCTTCATCTGCGTGGGTGCGCCGCAGCAGGAAATGATCGCTTACGCGATCGCGCAGCATGGCGGCGCGCGCGGCGTCGGTCTCTGCGTGGGCGCGGCGCTTGATTTCCTCTCAGGCAACGCCACGCGCGCGCCGAAATGGATGCAGGCGATGGGTCTGGAATGGCTGCACCGTTTGGTCAGCGAACCCGGCCGCATGTGGAAGCGCTACTTGGTGACCGGGCCCAAGGTGTTTTCGCTGTTCTCGGAATGGCGCGCGGCGATGGCGGCGGCGACTTCCGCCTGACGCTTTTCGTCGAGCGGATAGTTGCGCAGCGATAGCGCCGTCAGCACGCAAAGCAGGATCGGCAGGCCGATAAATAGGGCCTCCAGCGTGAGCAAAGACGCGTCCGAATTGCCGGCGCCGGCGGCGGCGTTGAAGCCGGTGAGGCCAAGAATTGCGTAGGTGATCGGGCCGGTGGCGACGCCGAGCTTCGATGTCGTGACCAGGAGTCCGAAATAGAGCCCGGAGCGGCGCGAGCCGGTGATGAGTTCGTCCTCGTCGACGACGTCGGCCATCAGCGAACGCGTCAAGAGCACGCCGCCGCCTTGCGAGAGGCCAGCGACCACCATGAACGGTGCGACGATCCAGAAATTGTTCGGTGGCATCACAAGCAGCAAAGCGGTTGTGATCGCGGTGTAGAGCATCGCGCCCTGCAGGGCGCGGTGTTTGCCCCAGCGGCGCGCCGCGTACCACCAGATCGGAACGCCGATGAGGCCGGCGATGAAGTAGATCGCCAGCAAGGTTTGCGACTCGCGTTCAAAGCCGAGGATCATCTGGAAGAAGAAAAGAAAGAGGCCGCCAGAAACACCTTGCGCCATGCCGAGCAACAAATCTGGTAGCAGCACCCGCCGCACCATCTTGTTTTGCGCGACGGTTTGGATTGCCTGCTTCAGCGTCATATGTGGCTGGGGCGGTTGCCGCTCTTCGCGGACGAACACGACCGTGAGCAAGGTCATGGCCGGCAGAAGAAAAACAAGCGTCCAGCCCATCGCCGCAACAGCCGCCGCATCCGAGCCGCCGGCGGTTTGAGCGACGTAGCCGGCGATCACCAGCATCAGCACTTGCCCAACCATGCTGGCGACTTGCACGGCGCCGAGAACGTGCGTGCGGCCGTGGTATGTTGGAACGAGTTCGCCCGCCCAGCTGAGGTGCGCGAGCATCATCGCGGCGTAAACCAGGTAGAGAAGAAATACGGCGATGGCGACGACGGGGATCGGCACGCCGGGCCACATGCCCATGAACACGAACCAGATCAGCGCCATCAGCGGCAGGCACGATGCGATCAGCCAGAAGCGCCGGCGCCCCCATGGGTGCTCGGTGCGATCCTGAAAGCCACCGAGCGTCGGGTCGATGACGATGTCCGCTAGGCGGACGCCGAGAAAGATCGCTGACACCCAAAAGAGCGGAATGCCAAGCTCTGACGCAAAGTAGGGTGGGATGAAAATGATCGTCGGCAGCGAAAGCGCGAGCAATGGCCCCGCGGGCGCGGCGAACGCGATGATCTCCCACGTCGAGACTTTGCGCCCGGACTTCGTGGCTTGCGTCAACGGCTGTTCCTCCCGCCCTTATCCTCCGGGCGGAGGGGAGCTTTCGTTACAAGCCACTCTCTAGAAATGTTGCAGGCCGATCAACCGCCGCGGACGGTTTGCGTGAGCGGCGCGATGAGCGGCTGGTTTGCCGCTACGACAGCACCGGTGCTCATGAAGTCGCCGCCATCGATTTCGTTCACGACGCCGCCTGCCTCGCGTACGAGAACAACGCCGGCGGCGATGTCCCACACATTGAGCTTCCGCTCCCAATAGCCGTCGAAACGGCCGGCGGCGACGTAGGCGAGATCGAGCGCAGCCGCACCGAAGCGGCGCACGCCAGCGGTCTTTGCGATCACACGTTGGATTTCCGCGAGCGCAACGTCATGACCAGCTTTTCCGTGAAACGGGGTGCCGCACGCGAAAAGTGCGTCGCGCATGTCGTTGCGGCCGGCGACGCGGAGGCGGCGGTCGTTGAGGTAGGCGCCTTGGCCTTTCTCGGCCCAAAAGAGTTCGTCGCGCACAACGTTATAAACAACGCCCGCGACCAGCACGCCTTCGCGCTCAAGCCCGATCGAGATGGCGAAATGCGGGATGCCGTGCAGGAAGTTGGTGGTGCCGTCGAGCGGGTCGACGAGCCAGCGATTGGTCTTGTCGGTGCCTTCAACCACACCGCGCTCTTCCATGACGAAGCCATAGCCGGGGCGCGCTTTCGACAGTTCCTCGAACAAGGTCTTCTCAGCCTTGATGTCAGCAGAGGAGACAAAATCGCTCGGCCCCTTGCGCGACACTTGCAGGTTCTCGACTTCGCCGAAATCGCGTGCCAGCGAACGCGCGGCTTTGCGCGCGGCGGCGATCATCACATTGAGGAGGGCGGAGGCTTGCGGCATGGGAGAGGCGGCTAGCTAGCAGGGGTAGGTAGGCGCGGCAAGCTTAGGCGCTGCACGGGAGAAGTGCGTTAACGGCGCAGAATCGCGCGCGCCGCCCATGCGCCGGTGGCAAAGCACGCCTGCAGGAGGTAGCCGCCGGTCGGCGCTTCCCAATCCAGCATCTCACCGGCGACGTAGGTGTTGGGAATGGCGCGGAGTTGGAGGTTCTCATCGACCGAGGTCCAGCTAACGCCGCCCGCTGTCGATATCGCGCGCTCCATGCCGTGCGGGGCGGTGATGTCGAGATTGACGGCTTTGATCCGCGCCGCGAGGCCCGCGGGATCGCGTGGCGGGGCGCCATTCTCATGCACCAGGCCGATCGCGGCAGGTGAGAGCCCCAGCGTTTTCCGTAGCGCTGATGAAAGGGAGTCACCGGCTTTAGCGCGCGCGAGTTTGCCTTCGACTTCCTTGTGGCGAAGGTCAGGGCGCAAATCGATGCGGATTGTTGTTGGGATGGCAGCGCGTATCGCGGTGGATAGCGCGTAGATCGGGCCGCCTTCGATGCCGTAGTTTGTGACCATTGCATCGCCGCGCGCCACATGCTCGGAGCGCCGGATCGCGACGCCCTTCAGAGGCTGGCCGGCGAAGCGCGTGCGGAAATGCTCGCTCCACGAAATGCGGAAGCCGACATTGGCTGGCGCGAACGGTGCTACCTCGACGCCGCGAGCGCTGAGTATATCGCGCCATGAGCCGTCCGAGCCAAGCCGCGGCCAGCTGGCGCCGCCGAGTGCTAGAAGCGTGGCTGCGGGCGCGACGATCTCTTCGGCGCCATTGATATCGAAGCGTAGCGCGCCATCTTCGCGCCAGCCCAACCAGGTCGCGCGTGTCTGGATTTCTACGCCTTGCGCGTTGAGGCGCGTCAGCCAGGCGCGAAGAAGAGGCGACGCCTTCATCGCCGTGGGAAAGACGCGCCCGCTTGAGCCCACGAAGGTTTCTTGCCCGAGCGCATTTGCCCAGGCGATCAGCTCGGTTGGCGGAAGCGCCTGAAGGATCGGTAGGAGTTGTGAAGCCGCTTCGCCGTAGCGCTTGATGAAGCGATCGAACGGTTCCGAGTGCGTCAGGTTCAAGCCGCCGCGGCCGGCCATCAGAAACTTGCGCGCCACACTGGGCATGCGCTCGTAAACGACGACGCGCTGCCCCGCAGCGCTCAGCAGTTCCGCCGCAAACAAGCCCGCAGGACCGGCGCCTATAATGGCGATCGGCGCGTCACTACTCATGCAGATGGCTGCAGGCTTCGATCTTATTGCCGTCAGGATCGCGAACGAAAGCGCCGTAATAGTCCGGGTGATATTCGGTGCGCAGCCCTGGTCGCCCGTCTTCAGCGCCGCCTTGCTCCAGCGCCGCCAGATAGAACGCATCGACGGCGGCGCGCGTCGTAGCGCGGAAGGCGATGTGGACGCCGTTGCCCATGCTCGCCGGTTGGCCGTTGATCGGCAGCTGAATCCAGAAGCTCGGCTTGTTCGGTTCGCCGTAGCCGACGCCGACAAGCTGGCCGTTGATCTCCACTGGATAGACCGGCGTCAGACCAAGCGGCGCCAATGCCGCGTCGTAGAACGCCTTCGAGCGCTTGATGTTGGTGACGCCGACGGAAACGTGATCGATACCCATGCGTTTCTCCTCAGCGCCAGCGCGCGAACCAGTTGAGCGTGCGATCGAGCGCAAGCTCACGCGCGGTGGCGTCGTAATCTGAACTGCCGGCGCGGCAGAAGCCGTGGCCAGCATCGTAGAGATAGAGGGGCGAGTCCGGCGCCGCTAGACGCACGCTCTCGATATTGTCCGGTGGGATCGAGGCGTCGCGGGCGCCGTAGTGGAGCATGGTCGGGATTTTGGGTTTGTGATCGAGGATGTTGGCGATCAGCCGGCCATAGAAGCATGAGGCCGCTTTGAGCCCCGTGCACTCCGCCGCCGCCATCCAGGTCGCGGCGCCGCCATAGCAGAAGCCGGTGACGTAAACCGGTTGCGGCAACGCATCGATGGCCGCCTGGATGTCCGACACCACTTGCGGCCATGGCGATTTCATCACGGCGCCGATGCCCTTTTGAATGCCCTCTTGATCGTGACCGGCATGGAAGCCTGCTTCGACGCGATCGAAGAGGCCGGGCGCGATAGCGTGGTATCCTGCGTCCGCGAACACGCGGCAGATGTCTTCGATGTGATCGGTGAGACCAAATATCTCTTGGATGACGACAACGCCGCCAATTGGCGTTGTGTTTGGCTCGATGGACAACGCGCTCAGTTCGAAGTTGTCGATCTTGCTGGTCAGTTTGTTGGTCATGCGCCTCCGTCGCATGGGATGGTGCGTTCGTCGAGCCTTCGCGGGGATTTGAGATGTTTGTCACTGGCGCCGAAGGGTGGGCAGGCCCATGCTGAGCGCGTGATGCGGTTGCGGTGCCATTTGACGGCGATTGCGGCGTGCGCTGCGGGGCTTCTCTTTGCCGTCAGCGCAGCGGCGGAATGCCTGGACGCGCCGGATCTCGCCGCCTACCAGACTGCAGCCCCCGAAGATTTCGCGCTTGGATCGACGCACAATGATCGGCTCGGCCGCGTCGTGGCGCCGGTGACGGTGAACGGGCGTGGTCCGTTCCGCTTTATCGTCGACACTGGCGCTAACCGTTCGGTGGTCTCGGAGGACTTGGCTGCAAGTTTAGGCCTCACGCCGAATGGAACGGACAACGTGCACTCGGTGCACGGCGTATCGGTTGCGCCGATCGTGACGGTGGATCGGCTTCAGTACGGCGACGTGTCGCTCGCCGCCGAGGCGTTGCCGATGCTGAGCGGCGGTGTGTTGGCGGGCGAGCAGGGGTTGCTCGGCGTTGACGGCATGGGCGGGCGCCGCTTGCGCATGGATTTCGAGCGCAACTGCATCGAGATCGTACTGTCGGAGCAGGCCCGGCGGTTGCGTGGCTGGTCGACGATCGAGGGTGATATGCGCTTCGGTCATCTCGTCGTTGTGCGCGGCGTCATCAATGGCGTCAGCGTGAATTTGCTGATCGACACCGGTTCGGATTCGTCTCTGGCGAACGTGGCTTTGCGCGACGCGTTGGCGGCGCGAACGCGCAGGCGCGCGCGGCAGGATGAAAGCGTCGCCTACACCGCGGGGGCGACCGTCACGCTGCAGAATTCAATTTTGGTGCAGCGTTTGGCGATGGGCGAGCTGGTCGTGCGTAACATCACGGCTTTCGTTGGGGACTATCACATCTTTCAGCTGTGGGGGCTAACCGACGAGCCGACCTTGTTGCTGGGGATGGATGTGCTGTCGCAAGCGCGTGGGCTCGCCATCGATTACGGGCGCGGGACGGTGCATTTGCAGATACGCGATCGGCTGCGGATCGATCCGGCGCAACGCTACTAACGCTGTTGAGCGATCGTTGGGCCAACGCCGAAGAGCTTGCCGCGTTCGGTCCACATCACCGCGAGCAGCGTAGCGACGCCCGAAAGCGCGAGGCCAATCGCAAACGGGACCGGCGAACCATCGAAGGCGCGGGCAATGAGCGCGCCAAAGATAGCGCCTCCAGTTGCGGTCACGGCGCCATAGAGGGCCGAGGCCGAACCGGCGATGCGGCCAACCGGCTCCATCGCCAGCGCGTTAAAATTCGAGGCAAGGAATCCGAACATCGCGAAGGTCAGCGCGAGCATGCCCGTGAACACCCAAAAACTCGCCAAGCCAAGTTGAGCGAGACCCGCCAGCGTCAGCGCGGCGAGTGTAAAGCCGATGATCATCGTGTGCGAGAGCCGCCGCATGCCGTGGCGGATCACGAGGCGCGAATTGAAAAACGTGCCGACAGAGATGGCGACGGCGATCGACCCGAACGCAATTGGGAACGCAGGGCCGAGATTGTAGACATCGACGAAGAGCTGTTCGGATGTGGTGATGTAGCCGAAGAGGCAAGCGGTCACGAATGTCGTGGCGATCATGTACCCGACCGTTTGGCGTTCGCGCAAAACTTCAGCGTAACCGGAGACGATCTGCGGAATGTTGAAGCCGCGGCGGTTCTCCGGCTTCAGGGTTTCGGGCAGGCGAAGCAGAGCCCAGGCCAAGACGACGATGGCGTAAAGAAGCAGCGCGCCAAAGATCCAACGCCACGGCGCCACGAACAGAATGAGTTGGCCGATGCCGGGCGCGATGATCGGCACGATCATGAATACGGTCATCGCCATCGACATGACCTGCGCCATGCGCCGGCCTTCCGTGAGATCACGCACCACCGCTGTCGCGATCACGCGCGTCGCCGCCGCGCCCACGCCTTGCATCGCGCGCGCTGCGAGGAAGAGTTCGAAGTTCGGAGCGAACACGCAAAGGATGGAGCCGGCGATGTAGATGCCCAACGCATAGATTAGCACGCTGCGGCGCCCAAAGGCATCGGCGAGCGGGCCGTAGACGAGCTGGCTGATGCCGAAGAGTGCGACGTAGGCGACGACAACGAGTTGGCGGTCATTGTCGTTCACAAGCGCGAAATCGGCGCCGATCTGCGGCAGCGCCGGCAGCATGATGTCGATGGCGAGCGCGTTCAGCGCCGAGAGCGCCGCCACCATCGCCACCAATTCCCAGGTTGATAGTGTCCGCGTGGGGGCGCCCGCGCCCTCAGGCATTGAAGCGGAAGTGCATCACATCGCCTTCGCGGACGATGTAATCCTTGCCCTCAAGCCGCATCTTGCCCGCCTCCTTCGCGCCGGTCTCACCTTTGAAGGTGATGAAGTCGTCGTAGGAGATGGTTTCGGCGCGGATGAAGCCTTTCTCGAAATCGCCGTGAATGACGCCCGCGGCTTGCGGCGCGGTCCAGCCTTTTTGAATCGTCCAGGCGCGCGCTTCCTTCGGACCGACGGTAAAGTAGGTTTGCAGCCCAAGTAGGTCGTAGCCGGCGTGGATGAGCTTGGTGAGGCCCGGCTCTTGAAGGCCGACGGTCTCCAGAAACTCGACCTGTTCTTCGTCCGAGAGCGCCGCGATTTCAGCTTCGATCTGCGCGCAGATGATGACGCATGCCGCGTTCTCTTGCTTGGCGCGCTCTTGTACGCGCGCGGTATGATCGTTGCCGGCGGCGGCGTCTGCTTCGTTGACGTTGCAGACGTAGAGCACGGGCAGGGCGGTGAGGAGCTGAAGCATGTCGAACGCCTTCTGCTCCTCGGGCGCGCGTTTGGTGTGGCGCGCGGGCTTGCCGTCTTCGAGCAGCGCCTTTGCGCGCAGTACGAGGTCGAGCGTGAGCTTGGCGTCCTTGTCCCCGCCCTTGGCCTTCTTTTCGAGATTGGTGACGCGCTTATCTAGGCTTTCGAGGTCGGCCAGCATCAGCTCGGTTTCGACCGTCTCCAGATCCGCGATCGGATCGATGCGGCCTTCGACGTGAGTGATGTCGTCGTTCTCGAAGCAGCGCAGAACGTAGGCGATAGCGTCGCACTCGCGGATGTTGGCAAGGAATTGGTTGCCCAGGCCTTCGCCCTTTGAGGCGCCGCGAACAAGTCCGGCGATGTCGACGAAGTTCATGCGCGTCGGGATGATTTCCTTCGAGCCGGCAATGGCGGCTAGCTTGCCCAAGCGCGGCTCTGGCATCGCCACTTCGCCAACGTTGGGTTCAATCGTGCAGAACGGATAGTTCGCCGCCTGCGCGGCGGCTGTCTTCGTCAGCGCGTTGAAGAGCGTCGACTTGCCCACGTTCGGCAAACCCACGATGCCGCATTTGAAACCCATAAGACTCTCTCGTTCCTAGTTCTTGCCCAGTGCGCGCGCGGCGAGATCGCGCCATTGACGCGCTTCGGCGCGGAGCGGCGGGGCGATCTTGGCGAGGCGGCGCTCGATCTCTTGGAAGCCAATCTCCGCGTCTTCGCGACGCCCAGTCTTGGCCATGAACGCTACATAGCGACCACCGGATTCCAGTCCAGGCACGCGGTCCGCGGCAAAACGGTAAGCGTCATCGGCTTCTTCGTTGCGGCCGAGGCCCTCATAGGCGCGGGCGAAGGCAAGAGCCACGGTCGGCGTTTTGCCCTCGGGCCCGAGCGCTTTCAGTTTTTCCAGCTTCTCCAGCGCCTCGGTATTGCGGCCGAGTTCGAGCAGAGAGAGCGCATGTCCCAAGAGGATGGCGGGATCGTCGGCCCAGCCGCCCTCGCTGGCGAGCGCCCATTGTGCTTCGGCGTCGCTCCACCGGCCCAACGCAGCAGCAGCTTGCGCCACCTTCATGCGTGCGCCGACCGTTGGCGTATCTTCAAGCGCGCGCATCGCTTCGCGATAGTTGCGTTCGGGATCGAGCGCCTGACGGGCGACTTTGCCGACGCTGCGCGCGCCGCGCCCGCCCATCCATTCCGGCACGAGCACTGCGAAAAAGTAGAAAGCCGGTGCAATCAGCGGGCCGATGATGAACAGCCACAGCCAGAACATTTCGCGGCCCGTACGAACCACATGAATCCCGCACAGAAGCGAAGGCAGGTAGGTGAGAATGAGGGCCAACATCTGAGCCGCGTCTCTTAGGGAAATTCGTTCCGATTGCGAAGCAAAACAGCAGTTTGCTTGGCTTGTTTCGCGAACACTAGTACCGCGAATCGGTGACATATCCACAAGACGGGGGCCGGACATGGCGCAGCACCGCTGGAATCGTCGCTTCTTGCAGGACGCAGAGGCAGCGCCCGATAACCTTCTCTACTTCGAACCTGACCTGGCGCGCCGCCGCCGCTACGCCGAGCGCAAGCGCGAGCAGGGCCGCGCCGAAGAGATCGATCGCTCAGGCTCCGCGCGCCACCTTGAGCGCGCCGCCAAACGCCTGAAGCACGTCGATGCCGTCGATCGCGTTCTCTACGTTCCGCAATGGGATATGGCGAAGGCCGAAATGGCGATGCGCAAGGCAGGCGTCACCGGTGCTGTCAGCAATCTCTGCGGCACGCGCCGGAAGCTGGTGACCAACGGGCGCCGCTAGGCGCCGTCTTCACCAGGCTTCTTGCGCCCGCCCGCTTTATCAGCGGGAGCGAGGCGCATCACTTCGGCTTGGAATTTCTCATCATCACCGCGCACGAGCAGCGGCGCTGACCTCGCGATCGCGTCGAGCAACTTATCGACGCCTTCGCGCTCGCTCTTGGCGAAATCGCTGAGCACATGGCCGTGAACAAGATCGGCATGGCCGGGGTGGCCGGTGCCCAGGCGCGCGCGGCGAAACGCGTCGGTGTCGAGCCAAGCGGAGATGGAGCGGATGCCGTTATTGCCGGCCGCGCCGCCGCCAACTTTCATGCGAAAGCGGCCGGGCGCGAGATCGATCTCGTCGTAGAAGACGACGACGTCCTTCTCTGGAATTTTGTAGAAGCGAGACGCTTCGGCGACCGCGTGGCCGCTATCGTTGTAAAACGTCTGCGGCTTCATGATCAGCGTGCGTACGCCATCGATTGAACCTTCGCAGACTTCGCTGCGAAACTTCTTCTTCCATGGGCCGAACGAATACGCGCGCGCGATCGCGTCCACGGCCATGAAGCCGATATTGTGCCGGTTGCCTGCGTATTTCGCGCCCGGATTGCCGAGGCCGACGAGGAGCAGCATGTACGCCTTCTAAACTTCCCGTTTGTGGGAAGTGAAGCCGGATCAGGCTTACTTCTTTTCGTCTTTCTTTTCGGCCGCAGCGCCTTCAGCCGGCGCCGCGCCTTCAGCCGGCGCTGCAGCAACGGTTTCTTCTTCCGCCTTGCGGCCGACGATCGTGGCGATGGTGAAGTCGCGATCGCGGATCACGGGGCGGGCGCCTTCCGGCAGCTGGATCGACGAAATGTGGATCGAGTCGCCGATGTCGCGGCCAGTGAGGTCGACCACGATCTCTTCCGGGATCTTGTTGGCCTTCACCTTCAGCTTGATGGTGTGGCGCACGACGTTGAGCGCGCCGCCGCGCTTCAGGCCGGGCGATGCTTCGTGGTTCTTGAAGTGAACGACGACGTCGATCGCGATCTCGGCGTTTTCTTCAACGCGGTAGAGGTCGACGTGGATCGGCTTGTCGGTGACCGGGTGAAACTGAATGGCGCGCGGAATGACCGGCTGCTTCTCGCCTTGGTGGTTGAGCTCAACCATGTGCGAGAGGAACTTGCCCGAGCGGATCGCCAGTTCGACGTCCTTGGCGTTGATCTCGATCGGGATCGAGCCGCGCTTGCCGCCGTAAAGGACGCCCGGGATCAGGCCGGAATTACGGGTCGCGCGGGCGCCGCCGGAGCCAATTTTTTCGCGCTTTTCAACGTTGAGAACAATGCCAGCCATGGCCAATAGCCTTAAATTCCGGGGCGCCGGGAAAAATGGAAGCGGGGCTTCTAGCGGAAGGCGAGCGGGCCCGCAAGCCAGCCCCGGGGCAGATCTGCCCCTCAGGCCCGCTGTTTGAACAGCGTCAGCCGGATACCCAGGGCCGAACAGGCGTCCAAATAGTGCATCCGGACCAGCTTCGAGAGCGGCGGGGGATCGGCCGGAATCGGCGGGGTTTTGAGGTCGGCGAAGCTCGACAGCCAGTTGTGCAGCCGCCGGCGGGGGCCGTGCTTAATCAGGACGTTCTCAGCCAGGAGGTAGGGGATTCCGGCATGGTTGAGGTCGCGCATGACCCGCCACTTCTTCCAGGCCCCAAACGGCGATTTCACGATATCGAAGAAGATTACGAGGCTTTCGATGTTCTTGCCGCCTTCGGCAAGGATACTGTCGAGAATGGCGATTTCGGCGCCTTCGGCGTTGATTTTGACCCAGAGCCGCGCGTTGCCGAGCTGGTAGTCTCTCAGAAACGTCGCCCAGTCGATCAGCTTGATCTCGCGGACGTTGCCGGTGCTGCCGCCGAATTTGCCGGCGATCATCGAGGCGCCGCCCTCGGTATTGTCGCCCAGGAGTTGAGCCGTGCCGATGTGATCCGAAAGGCCAACAGGGGCGATCTGAAAGCGGCCCTCGGCGATCTCCGTGGCGTAGCGCGCCTCCAAAGCGGCGATCATCTCGGGATCGGGCTCGACTGAGACCATCCGGTCAAATGTGTAGCCGCCTTCGACCACCTGGGCGATCGAGCCGCCATTGTGGGCGCCGACGTCGATAAAGACGCGTGGCGCGTCGGCGGGAAGCTCAGCGGGCATGCGGCGAACGAATAGACGGAAGCACGCTTAAGGCAAGCGCGGGCCGCCCGCGGGGTCTGGATCGGCGGCTTGCGCGGCCGGCGGTTGCGCGCCTTCGCGGCCCTCGGCCTCGGCGATCGCCTGTTCGAAGGCGCCGAGAAGCGCCGGCACGCAGCAGGCGTTGAGGAAGTGATCGCCGCCGGGAACGGTAACGAGCGTATGGCCGTATTCGGCTGCGATGCGTTGGTCCGCTTCCAGTGGCACGAAAGTGTCGTTGTCGCCGTGGATGAACACGATGGGCTGTCTAAGGCTGCGTAGTGCCGTCCAGACGCCCGGCAGCTGATCGTTTTGCGCCGTGATCTCGCTGATCGAGTTCCGCAAATCACGCGGCAGAATAGGGCGAAAGAGACTGCCGGCGCCGATCATCCGGCGCGCTGTCGGGCCTCGATCGCCGAAGAACGCAGAGACGAGCACCACGGCATCGACTTGGTCCGCGTAACGTTGCGCCATCAACGTCGCCACCGGCGCGCCGAAGCTTTGGCCGACGAGCAAGACGCGCTGCCCTTCGCGCGCCTGCAGCATCGGCGATAGCGCGTCGGCTTGCTTGGCGAGATCGCGAACGGCGTCCTCCGGTTCGGAGCTGCGAAAGCCCGGGCGATCCGCGACGATCAATTCGCGTGTTGCCGGGAGGCCGGCGATTGTCGGCGCCCAATACTCGCTCCACGACGGCGTGCCGGTGATGATGACGACCTTCCACGTCGCGTCAGGGCGCTCAGGCGTTTGCAGTGCGGAAATGCGCCAGCCTTCGGGTATGGCGGCCGTGAATTCGGTTCGCTCCATCGTGCCGGGCGGGTAGGCGCTCGATGTTGGAAAGCGGTCGTTTTCGTCCTCAGAGGTGCCGATGGCGCACGCCGACAATGCAACGGCGAACAGGGCGGCCGATACTCGGTTGATGATCCGCATGGCGGCCATTTAGACGGTTGCCGCAACGCCGTCATCCTCGCTGCCGGCTTTTCGCTGACCGGCGCAGTTTCGCGTGCCGCCGAACTGTGTCTAATAGCGTTGAGGGAAGACAATTCGGGGGGACGTTCGTGCGCGCCAGTTTCGCGGTTTTTGCTCTTGTGCTTGTGGCGGCCAGTGCGGTGGCGCAGACGCCCGCCAACCAACGCTATGAAGGCGAACTGACCTCACGCGCGCCGCGTGCTTCGTTCGATCTGCAGCTTGAGGCCGGCCAGCTCGTGACGCTGACGACGGATAGCACCCAGAACCTTGATACGATCCTGACGCTGAGCGGCCCGAACGGACGAACCGTCGCCGAGAACGATGACGTCCAGCAGGGCATCTTGTCCTCGCGCATCGTCTACGTGGCGCAGTCTACGGGCCGGCACCGTGCGGTTGTGAGCGGCTATGGCGGCGCGCGCGGCGTGTTCGAGCTCAACGTCACTTATGGCCTCGACGCGGGACTATCGGCCGAAGCCCGCACGCTGCGTGAGGAACGGGTCACGTTTGACGCGCGGCGTACCGAAGTGCGGTTTCCGATTGATTTGAGCGCCGGAGACACGTTTGTCGCGACGACATACGCTCTCGCTGCGGACCTCGATACGACGCTTGCGTTGCTTGATCCCAGCGGCGCCACCGTGTCGCAAAACGATGATCGTGGCGACGGCACGCTGAACTCGCAGCTCATTTTCGAAGCGGAGGCGGCTGGGCGCTATGTACTCGTAGCCAGCACTTACGGGGGCAACGGCGCTGGTGAAGCTGTTGTCTCGCTCGCGCTCGATCCGAATGCGCAGGCGCCGTTCAACTTCGACTCGGTCGAACGCCGGCAAATCTCTGAGTACGAAGGCGCGATCAGCGACGCCCAACCGACGCGTGAATATCCGATCCGGCTAGCGGCAGGGCAGACCGTGCTGGTTACGAGCGAAGCGACGAGCGGCAATCTCGATACGGTGCTGACGCTGAATGGCCCCGACGGCTTCCCCGTCGCCATCAATGACGACCGTGGCGACGGCTCCTTCAACTCCGCTTTTGCCTATACAGCTACGGCGGCCGGGACCTACACGCTCGAACTCTCCCGCTATGCGCAATCGAACACCAGCGGCAACTATCGCATCGTTGTGTCGGAGGTTGCCGCTTCGGTTGTGGATGAATTGCAGGCTCTGGTCGAGAATGCGATCACGCTGAGCGGCGAAGTGCATACGATTGAGACGCAGGACTTCCGCCTGCACTACACGCTGGAAGGCCGCGATGCGTCCACGCATGAATATGCGCGGCTGACTGCCGATGCGTTGCAGGAAGTGTTCGACATTCAAGTGAATCGGATCGGCTGGGCGGCGCCCGTGCGTGACCGCGATGGCCGCTACCGCGCCTATATCGGCGAAGCCGACGGCAACATGGGCTACACCAAGCCGGTGCAGATGGTGTTCGATAATCCGAACACGACGAACGCCCGCGAACGTTCCGCGGCGCGCGCTGTGCTGATGATCGACAATGACTTCCGCGGTATGGGTAAGAAGGCGCCGCCGGAAAGCCTGATGCGCGCAACAGCAACGCACGAACTGAATCACGTCATTCAGTTCGGCTATGACGCGTTGGAAGGATTGAACTGGCTTTACGAGTCGACCGCTTCCTGGACTGAGACGACGACCGTCGGAAACGATCAGGACGCGACGGATTACGTCGAGACCGACTACGCCCAGCCTGAGCTCTGCTGGACGACGCGTTCGCCTGGCTTCAACTACGCGCAGTGGACGCTACTGCAATCGCTCGCCGATCAGCACGGTGATCGCATCGTCATTCGGCTCTGGGAAAATGCCGTCGAGCACGATGGCTTCGAAACCATGTCGCGCACCCTCGCTGGCGTAGGCACGACGATCCCGGAGGCGCTGCGGCGCTGGCGTGCGCAGAACTTTGCCCGCGACTATGACTTGGCGCCGCGCTTCACGCGTTCCGTCCGTCTTGGCGGTACGATCAGCCGGGACGGCACATGGTCGCCGCGCGAGCGGATTGAACAGCTCGGCGCCAGCTATGTCGCGCTTCGGCTCAACGGCCCGCGCATGTTCACGCTGCGCGGTGACGCCAACATGGAGCTGGTCGGTCTCGGGCGCCGCAATGGGCAGATCGAGGTTGTCCCGCTGGGGCGCGGCGGCGTGTTCGATCCGACGGTCTATCAGTACGCGGCGATGATGGTGTTCAACCGGGCGATGCCGTCGGAGCCGGGCGCATGCAGCGGCGCCAGCTATTCGATCCAGGTGACGAATGCCGCCGGCGCTGCGCCAGCCGCGCAGTATCAGTTCGACGCGCGGCACTTCTCGCCGCCGTCGTAAGCTCGCGGCTATTCGAACAGTGAGCTAACGCTCTGCTCATTGGCGATGCGCCAGATCGCATCTCCAATGAGCGCCGCGACGGAGATTTCGCGCACCTTCGTGCTTTTGTGTTTGCGGCCGTTCGGGTCGATCGAGTTGGTGACGACCAATTCCTTCAACATGCTCTCGTCGACGCGCTTGACCGCGCCGTTCGAAAGCACGCCGTGGGTGCAGTAAGCGGAAACGGACTTCGCCTTTTCCTTGAGGAGCGCTTCGGCGGCGTTGCAGAGCGTGCCACCGCTATCGACGATATCGTCGATCAGAATGCACTCGCGGCCCGCAACGTCGCCGATAATGTGCATCACTTCGCTGACGCCGGCTTTTTCGCGGCGCTTGTCGACGATGGCGAGATCGGCGCCGAGGCGGTTGGCCAACGCGCGCGCGCGGACGACGCCGCCGACGTCCGGCGAGACGATCATCAGCTTGGTGGTGTCCGTGCAGTTCTCGCGAATGTCGCGCTCAAGCACGGGCGTTGAGAACAGATTGTCCGTCGGGATGTCGAAGAAGCCCTGGATTTGGCCGGCGTGCAGTTCGAGGGTTAGCACCCGGTTGGCGCCGGCGGTGGTGATGAGGTTCGCAACGAGCTTCGCCGAGATCGGCGTACGGCCGCCGACTTTGCGATCCTGGCGGCCGTAACCGTAATAGGGGATGACCGCGGTGATGCGGCGCGCGGAAGCCCGGCGCAACGCATCGATGCCGATCAGCAATTCCATCAAGTGGTCGTTCGCGGGGTATGACGTCGATTGCAGAATGAAAACGTCCTCGCCGCGGACGTTCTCTTGGATTTCGACGAAGATCTCGTTGTCCTTGAAGCGTTTGAACTCGGCCTGCGCCAACGGCGTGTCGAGGTGTTCCGCGATCGCTTTGGCGAGCGGCGTGTTGGAATTCGCGGACAAGAGTTTCATCGGAGCGGCCCCGTCGCTTGATGGACTGGCTCCTTTAAGCGCCGACTCGGGCGGGACGAAAGCCTTTGCTGCACTTTAATGACAGAGGCGCGCCGCGTGTCCGGGGCGCCACGTTTTCAGGGCGCTTCCGCACCGGCATAGAGAGCTTCAGGTTCGTTTCGGAGCTTGGCCCACATCTGATCGCCGTAGGAGAAGTGCCACCACTCCGATGGATTGGAAGCGAAACCAGCGTCGATCATAAGCCAATACAGCAACCGGCGGTTGGCGCGGGCCTCCTCGTTGGAGAACGAGAAGGCTTGCTCGTCGGTCTCGATCTCGAAGCGATCAGTGTGGGCGAGTGGGGAGGCGTCGTCGAAGAGTGAACCCATCCAGAGTGGGTCACCGGCGCGCCAGCGGATGGTGAGATCGACAGCGCCGCCGGTTGAGTGCGGTGAAGGCGCGTCAGCGCCGCTGCTTGGCGCGGCCCAGTAGTTTGTGACTTCGGCGGCGAGTTCGTCCGCACTCAAATGCGGCTTACGCTTGCGCAGTTCCGCCGGGAGCCAGCGATCGTGGAAGTAGGCCTGCACGGCTTGCGGGCGCCAAGCGTCAAAGACGAAGAGTTCAAGCTCGGCTTCAGCGAGGCGTGCATTTACTTCGCGCAAGCGCTCGGCGGCGCCTCGGCGGAGTGCAAGCGTCGTGATCGATCCTGGGATGATCGCATAGTAGGGCGGGTTACGCGGCTGCGCGTAGAAGTTCTCGCCGCCGACGCCATAGTCCCCCAGCGCGACCAGCCGCTCTTTGTTGGCGGCGCCATTGAACGCGATCGGCAGCTCACGATAGCCGCGCGCGCGATGCTCAGGCGGAGGCGGAATGGGCTTATCGCGCAATGCGCCGAGTGAACCAAAAATGCTCATCCCAGCATGATGACGCTGCAATTGCGGCCATAATCGCCCGCTTTCTCGTGCACCGAACGGCGATGCGAATGAAGGTGCGTGGACTCGGCGTAGGTATCGAGCGGCAGTGTTTCGATGTTGCGTACGCCCGCGGCTTCCAAGCGCGATGCGCAAAAGCCGGGGAGGTCGAAGTGAAAGCGATCGCCGGAGCCGGGAACAAAGAAGCGCGCGAAGGCTGGATCGGCGGCGATGAACTCGGCTTCGAACTCTGGGCCGACTTCGTATGAGTTCTGATGGATGCACGGGCCGATAGCGGCGGCGATGCGTGTGCGCTCCGCGCCATGCTCTTCCATCAGCCGCACGGTGCCTTCGATGACGCCGCCAATCGCGCCGCGCCAGCCGGCGTGAGCGGCGCCGATTACGTCGGCCTCGCGATCGGCGAAAAGGATCGGCGTGCAGTCGGCGGTGAGGATGGAGATGGCGAGGCGCGGCGTTGTTGTCACCAGCGCATCGGCCCGCGGGCGTTCGCCTTCCCATGGTGCGTCGACGAAGGCAGCGGTGGGGGAATGAACTTGATGCACGCCGGTAAGATGATCGCGCTCCACTCCAAACGCTGCGGCGATGCGGCGGCGGTTTTCGAGCACATTGGCGGGGTCGTCGTTCGAGCCGGTGCCGGCGTTGAGCGAGGCGTAGATGCCGGACGAAACGCCACCTTCGCGTCCGAAGAAGCCGTGCTTCACGCCAGCGAGAACGCTCGCGCCCCAGGATGGAGGCGCACTCAAAATCCCGCGGGCGGCGGCAGGTTGGGGCTCGACAGACATATGACTTTGAACAATGCGCCCATTTCGTCGGCGTGGGTCAAGCGGCGAACTTCGCGCTTCAGGCGCTCTGCGTGGGTTGGATTGGCGCGGGTCAACGCTTCGGCGCGGAACTCGATGCCCAGCGCGCGCAGGAATGCGCCCTGCGTGATCGGGCCGTGGACCTGCAGGCTGGCGTCGGACGCCAGTTGCGCGATGCGGCTGAAATCGACGTGGGCGGTGAGGTCGGCTTCGCCTGGCGTTTCGATCGGATCGACTTTCTTGTGACGCTTCAGCGCTTGCAGCGTGTCGGCGCCTTCCGGCTTGGCGTAGCCGTAGTCGATGATGAGCACGCGACCCGGCGCTTCGTGTAGGCGCCGCTCGATGTCGTAGATGAGGCTTTCGAGGCCGGGCGCGATCTCGCGTACTGTGCCGATCTCGTCGTCGCTGTCCGGCGCGGGGATTGCAGCGCTGAGGCCGAAGGTGAGCTGCTCGGCTTCGTCCAGGCCGACGAGCTTTTCGTGCCAACCATCTTCCCCGCGCACGAATTGGCGGATCGGCAAGCAATCGAAGAACTCGTTGGCGATGATAATGCACGGGCCGGGCGACACCTCCTCGATGCGCTGCTCCCATTCCGCATCCGGCACGCGTTCGGCTTGTTCTTCTTTCAGTGGCGCGCTGGCTTCGACCAAGACGACAGTCGCCGCCGCGTGCATGCCGTCGATGCGTTGCGTCGCGCGGATCGCGTCTTCCATCAGCACGCCGCGGCCGGGGCCGAGTTCGATCCAGTTGAACGCCGGCTTGCCGAGCGCGTCCCATTCGTGCGCGCACCAAAGCCCGATCAGTTCGCCGAACATCTGGCTCGCCTCAGGCGCAGTCAGAAAATCCGCGTTTGCGCCGCCGATGCTGGGGCGGGTTGCGTAGTAGCCGTCGTCCGGATCGTAGAGGCATGCGCCCATATATTCCGCGACGGTCAGCGGGCCGTTGTCGCGGATATGTTCGATCAGTTTGTCTTTGAGGCTCACGCCGCCGCCAGTTTCGGTTGTTTCAGCGCGCGGTGGATGAGCCAGGCGCCGGCGAGGATCATCGGGATCGAGAGCAGCATGCCCATGGTGATGACGCCGCGCAGTCCCTCCGGCATGTGCGCATCCGGCTCGCGTACGGTTTCGAGGATGGCGCGGAAGAGGCCGTAGAACACCAGGAACAAGCCAACGTTCATCCCTGGGCGGCGCAGCGAGTCAAAGCGCAGTGTGGCGATGTTGATGATCGCGAAGAGCGCGACGCCTTCGAGGGCGGCTTCGTAGAGCTGGCTAGGATGGCGCGGGTCTGTCCCGGCTGGGCAATAGCCGCCGTGCTGCAGCATCAAACGCTCGTTGCAGAACACCATGCCGAACGGGCCATCGGTTTGACGGCCCCAGAGCTCGCCGTTGATGAAATTGGCGATGCGGCCGAAGAAGAGCCCGATCGGCGCAGCGGCGGCAGCGAGATCGCCGAGGCGCAACAGATCGACGGTGTCGATCTTGGCTTTCTCGCGCGCAGCATCGGCCTCGGTTTTCAGAATCCACTTGTCTTCGCTAAAGCGCGTGTGCTTCGAGCCTTCGCCATCAGGCGCCTTCGCGACAGCGTGCTTCGCGGCGAGCTTAGCGTACTGTTCTTCATTGACGTGCTTCTGCCGCGAGAACCACCAGGCCGCGACCGCCACACCGATCAGGCCGCCATGGAAGCTCATGCCGCCTTGCCATATCTGGAGGATTTCAACCGGGTTCAGCCAGATCATGTCCGGCTTGTAGAAGAGCACATAGCCAAGGCGGCCGCCGAGGATGACGCCGAGCGTCGCCCAGAACAGAAAGTCGTCAGTTTGCGTCACGCTCATCGCCGGCTTGCCTGGCGCCCAGAGCCCGTCACGGCGGATGAGCCAAACCATCCAGCGCCAGCCCAGAACCAAGCCTACGATGTAGGCAAGCGCATACCAGCGCAGATGGAACGGGCCGAGCGCCAGATCGCCGATGCTGAAGCCGGGTATGGTCAGCGCCGAGGGGTCGATATTGGGGAATTGGATCGCTTCTAAAATCACCCGTATCCACCCTTAGCTGATAAGCCGCATTGTCCGGCCCTGCGGCGCTTAATAAGTAGGCCGAAAGGATCGGTCCACATGCAAACGACAAGCTCGGTGTTCGATGATCTGGCCCGTTTGATGACTGGGGCCATGGGCATGGCGCAGGGCGCCCAGCTCGAGGCCAAAAGCTTCATGCGCGCCCAGGCGGATCGTTTTGTCGCGGAAATGGACCTTGTGAGCCGCGACGAATTCGAAGCGGTGAAGCAATTGGCCGCCGATGCCCGCGCCGAAGCGGATGCTTTAAAGGCGCGTGTGGCCTCGCTTGAAGCGCTGCTCAAAGACCAAGCATAATTTAGCGTAATGCGAAGAACCTGCGACGTTAAGTTCTGCGCAACGCTTCGAGCGCTTACCTAGTCGCTAGGGGCTTGATTCGACGCGCCGATAAAGGTGCGCATTCCAAGGCGAAGAGACCATTTACCCGGCCGCTGCGGGGCGGCCTGCGCTCGCGAAGAGGGGACGCCGATGGATCTCTGGCTCGACGACGAAACGGAAACAATTTCCGATCCAATGGACACCGTGGAGTCCGTGATCGGCTCCGATGACCGCTTCTTGAGCGAACGCGCCGAGGACGGCGACGTTCACTTCTCCTTCAAGACGAGTTGGGGCGAGAGCGTCGGCTACTTCTCGTATCGCCACGAATTGCCGGCTTTGTTGTTCACGCTGGGCTTTGAAATTCAGGCGCCGGTCTCACGGCGCGCCGAAACATTGAAGTTGGCTGCGCTGATCAACGAAAATCTGTGGCTTGGCCATTTCGATGTGTGGTCGGACGACGGCACCATCATCTTCCGCCACGCCATGCCGATGATCGGGCGCGATGACATTTCCATCGGTGAGATCCAAGCGATGCTTGCCGCCGCCATGGATGCCGCGGAGCGCTTTAGTCCGGCGTTCCAGTACCTGATCCTCGGCGGCATGTCGGCTGAAGACTCTTCGGCCGCCGCACTCTTTGAGACCTGCGGAGAAGCGTGAGCCTCGACGCGCCCTCGATCGCACTTGTGGGCGCGGGCGCTATGGGCGGCGCGCTTGTGCGCGGCTGGATCGAAGCTGTCCGCAAGGGCGGCGCTCTGACGCTCAACATCGTTGATCCGAATTTCGATCCGGCGCTTGAGCAGGAGCTTGATGCGGTTGGCGGCGTCATCAATCCACCCAATCCCGGGCCGGTCGATATCGTCGTGCTGGCAGTGAAGCCGCAGATATTTCCGTCAATCGTGGAGAGCGTAAAGCCGTTCGTCGGCGAAGATACGCGCATCATGTCGGTGATGGCGGGCATTCCGATTGAGACATTGTCGCGTGAGCTTTCGGTGCAGCGCGTGGTGCGTTGTGTGCCGAATACGCCGGCGCGGATCGGGCGCGGCGTCACGGCGTATGTTGCCTCGCCGGCGTGCACGCCCGAGGACCGCCAGCTGGTTGAGCAATTGCTGGCGCCGCTCGGGACGGTGGAGCCCATCGCGGCTGAGAGACTGATGGATGTGGTCACCGCCGTTTCAGGGTCGGGGCCGGCCTATGTGTTCTTGCTGGCGGAGGTGCTCGCCGCCGCCGCTGAGCAGGAAGGACTGGACCGCGACACGGCAATGCGTATCGCGAGCCAGACGGTCGCCGGGGCGGGCGCGCTGATGCTGGAAACCGGCGAGGCGCCCGGCGCGCTGCGCAAGCAAGTGACGTCGCCGGGCGGCACGACCGAGGCGGCGCTCGACGTTCTCGGCGCGGGGGATGGCCTTGGCCCGTTGCTGCGCCGTGCCGTGGGCGCGGCGGCGGCGCGTTCGCGCCAGCTCGGCAAGGGCTAGCTTCTCAGCTCTGCCGCGATTTGGCATGACGTGCGCGCATGCCTGTTTTCGATCTTGCACCCGGACGCAACACGCAGCGCGGTTTCTGGGGAACGGATTTTCAGATCGTGGACGGCTACGTCCACGTCAAATCCACGGGCGTGCGCTTCAAGAACGATTGGCAACTCTGGGCCGACATTTGGCGCTGGTTCACCTACTATCTGTTCGTGCGCGCGCATGGCGTTTGGGCGCGTCTGAAGCGGCCGCGCGGTCCGCGCATATGGTTCACACCGCATCGGCCGCGACCCTGGTACATCATCTGGGCGGCGATGGTGTGGGGCGGAATGGACTTCGCGCGTTCAGCGGAAGCGGCGGATGCCGCGTTCTATTTTGAGGACCAGACCGTCGCGACGCCGCCGCAGTCGCGTCACGCGAAGGCGTTCAACTTTGGCGTCGGCGATGTGTCAAAGAGCACGGTGGCGCGTGTCGGAGAGCAAGTCTTCGGTTATCCGCTCGCTGTTGATCCAACGACGTTTGTTGGTGAGGCGGTGGAGAAGGGTGAAGGCAACGGACTGCACGACGGGCGCTTGGTGACATGTCCGCTCGCGCCTGTGCCGGGCAAGAGCTATCAGCGCGTCATCAGGACGGAAGGCGCGGATGGCTGGGCGCATGATCTGCGCACGGCGTGCGTCGGTGGGCGGCCCGTGGTTGTGTTCGTGAAGAAGAAGCCGGCGGCGGCGCGGTTTTCGATCCAGAACACCAGCGTTGTGGTGAAGACGCCGGAGGAAGTGTTCTCCGCGGTGGAGGTCGCGCAGCTTGAAAGCTTTTGCGCGGCAATGAAACTGGATTGGGGCGGGCTCGACGTGCTGCGAGAGCATGCGAGCGGGCGGCTCTATGTGGTGGACGTGAACAAGACAGACACGGGTCCCGCCGTTGTCCTGAACTGGCGCGACCGCGCACGGGCGACGACATTGTTGTCAGAGGCTCTGCGGAGAATGGTCAGCGCTTGATGGCGACGAGGCCGACGACGGCGATGCGTTCGACGTCTGCGTAGTCTTCGCGTTCGAGTTCTTCGCCGAACACGTCAGGATCGATTTCGCGATAGGTGATGTCGAAGCCGCTCAGCGCATCGAACAGCTCGGCTTTCAATTGGTCTTCGCCCTCAACGATGGCGCTGCCGGTGTAGAGAAGGAACGCGCCGCCGCGTGTTAGCCGCGCCGCGGCTTCGCGGGCCCAGGTGAGTGAAATCTCGCCGCCGTGCATGGCCCCGCCATCGCGATAGGCGCGGTGCGCGGGGTCGGCGATGTAGGGCGGGTTCGCGATAATGCAATCGAGGTCGCCGTCAACAGCCGAGAGGCCGTCGCAAACCAAGTTGTGCAGGCTAAAATCTTCGTCCTTGCGGCGGGTTTGCATGACAAAATCAAAGTTTGCGTCCAGCAACGCGTTGGCGGCCTTGTTGATATCCGTAGCGATCAGATGTTTGACGCGCCCGGTGCGCAAAGCGGCTACGCCGCCAACGCCAGATCCGGCGCCAATATCAGCCAAGCGCTTCGCGCGCGGCACATTGGGCAATTCGCGCGCGACGAAGTCGGCAAACCGATAGGAATCCGGGCCGAAGAAAACCGCGTCCGCCTGGGTTGTGGGATAAGCGGAATGGAGGAAGTAGTCGTTTCCGAGCGTCGAGACGCGCACGCTGCTCTTCAGCACGCCATTTCGCTCTCCCAAAACGTCGGCAAGGCGCATCTGGTCAACAAGCTCAGCGTCCAGGCTGCCTCTATCGAAAGGAAGCGACCAGCCGAAAACATCGCGAATGTTTCTCGCCATTCGCTGGCGCGCGACAACACGAGCGTGTGTCGTCGGAGTTGGTGTAACGAACTTATAGCCTCTCGCCTTCAGGAGATGCAGTAAGCTGGCGCGGGCCAGCGCAACCTCGTCGTCGAGAAGCGGCCCCTCGCTCAAGCAGGCGCTCGCGAGCCATCGCCGCCCCAAAGGTGGCGGCGGTAGGCGTCGAAACAATCGGCGCCGCATTGCAGGCGCATGAGCGCGCCTTCGGCGATGTAATGCGCAGCTTCCGGCGTCTCGGCGACGATCGAGGCGAACACCTCGCGGTTCCAGGCCGCTGAGTGCTTGATGTCGAGCACGGCGTGGAGATCGAAATAGTGTCGCGCTTTGGCTGAGACCTTAAGGCGGCGCAACGCTTCGCTCACTTTCACCGCGCGCCCCGGCGCGGTGAGCTCGATGACGCCCAGCGCGCCGAGCGCGTGGTAGGCGTAAGCGCGATGTGTCGCGAGCGCCGCCATCGTGTTGCCGAGGGCGAGTGAAGGTGCGAGCGTCGTTTCAATCTGCGGCGCCACACTTAACGCCTGCACCAAAGCGTCCAACATCGGCCCGTGCATGCCTTTGGCATTGCCGCGGCCCATTTCGTCCCAGTAATTGCGCGCCAGTTCGAGTTTAGCTTGAACCGGCATCTTGATCTGCGCGAGCGCAACAAGATCATCGAACCCCGCTTCTCCTGCCGCTTCCTGTTCTACGAACCAGCGCATCTCCGGCAGCGTCGCGCGATCGGAGAGCCACGGGAAAAGCGCGTCGCCTTGCCCCGGGCCGTTCTCTTTCAGCGCGTCGAACCAAGCGACAAAGGCTTCAGGCTCGCGCGGCGCGGTTGCCGCGCGAGCGGATTGGGCTTTGCGTGTCTGTTCGATGAACACGCGTTCAGCGACGCGAAGTTCGTAATCTTGCTCCAAGTCGCCGCGCCAATTTGCGTTTGGCGTTTGCGGCGCGAGACGCACCCGGTTCCAGCGCGCAAGGCGGCCCTGCAGATCGTGGTCCAGGTGGGGGTGCGGGCGCAGCTGCCCAACTAAAGTCCCATCCGGCATGTTTGCCTCCTGGCGTTCGCGCCCTCTTGGACCTCAGCCGCTTGACGCCCAAGTCCAGCCGAGCCTTGATCAATACGCAACTCAATTTCACTTCGTAGGTTTCATGTCCGTTCTGCTCGACCCCGCTCTTCGCCGTGATTTGGCCCGCGCCGCGTTGTCGCTGGCGGCATCGGGGGCTTGGCGGGAGGCGACGCTGACGAAACTGGCGGACGCCGCCAATAGGCCGGTGTCGGACTATTACGGCGCCAGCATTGGCGAAGCGGTGGATTGTGTCGAAGAGGCGTTTGATCGCGCCATCGGCGACAATCTCGACAAGCTCGACGATAGCCAGAGTGTGCGCGACCGGTTGTTCGAACTGATCATGCGCCGCTTCGAGGCGATGGAGCCGCATCGCGCTGCGGTGATGGCCATGGAGCAGGGACAGGATCGCGATCCGACCCTGATGGCGGCGGCGCACCAGCGCCACGTCCGCTGCGCCCGCTGGGTGCTGGCGATCGCCGGACTGGAGGCGGACGGCATGACAGGCCAAGCCCGCGCGCAGGGGCTGGGCGTCATCATCGGCCAAGCTCGCGCCGCCTGGCGCGGCGACACCGCCGGTGACTTCGCGAAGACGATGGCCTCGCTCGATCGCAATCTCCGCCGCGCCGAGGAGATGTTCGGGCGCTGGGCAGGGTTCGAAGCGAAACCGAAAGCGGACGAGGCCTAGCCCCCGTGAGCAAGATCGTTGCGATCACCGGAGGCGGTCCGCGCGAGGAGAAGGCGGTTGAGGCTGATCGGCTGCTCGAAGGCTCGCCGCGCACCGTTTCGACCCTGGAGTACAGTCGCGACGACAAGATTTTTGCAGGCGAATGGAGCGCGACTGCGGGTGCGTGGCGCGTGAAGTACGAAGAATGGGAATTTTGCCATGTGCTCGAAGGCGCGTGCGAGCTTGTTCCGGACGGCGGTGAGGCCGTTCGCTACGGCGCCGGCGATAGCTTCATCATCGAGCCGGGGTTTAGCGGCGTGTGGCGGGTGATCGAGCCGATGCGCAAGCGCTACGTCATTCAGTTCCTTTGAACTGCAGTTTCACTGCAAAACATATGCGTCGCGCGCTTGTGTTAACTTCTCGGTTAGCACTTGTTTACGGTTGAAGCGCAAAGATTGATGCGCATTAGCCAAGAAGGCGCGCTCCATGTTCAAGATTGCTTTTATTGAACTGAAGCAGAGTCTCCGCTCCGTGTTCGACGCGCAATGGCGCGGTCTCGCGGGTGTCGCGTTCATGGTCATGGCGATGGCCGCGATCCAATACGACGAGCGCTTGGCTCCCGAACTTAACCGGCTGAATGACGGCTTCTCACACGTCGCCACCGATTTCTCGAAGAAGCTGGCCAGCTTCACGCTCTAGCGCGCATCCGGAAACCGCACGGGCTGCATCTCCTCTCGAAAGAGAGGGGAACTTCATGAAACTTGACCGCCGTGCGCTGTTGGGCGCGCTGGGACTGAGTGTTGCCGCTGGCGCGGCTGCCGCGCAGGAGGCGCAGGCGCCCGCCGCGCCGCCGGCAGCGCAGCCGAGCCTCGCTGAACGGCTCACTCAGCGCGCCATTGAGAACCGGCATCGGCTGACGTTCGAGGCCGGGCGGTTTTCCGGGCCAGCTTACGATCTGTTGCTGCAAGAGGGCCGCGCGGCGCAGTATTTCTGTATCGGCGAGGAGCACGGCATCGCCGAGAACCCGAAGCTCGCTGCGCAGCTCTTTTCTGATCTCCAGTACGAGAAGGCCTGCGTTGAGATTTCACCGCCGATGGCGGCGGAGCTGGATCGCGCGGCGCGCGGCGGCGTCGATGGCTTGCGGCAGCTCTTCAGTGATCCGGGCGCTCAGGTGGCGTTCTTCGGCATGCGGGAAGAGGCGGAATGGCTGGCGGCTGTACGCGCCGCGCGCCCGGGCCGAACGCAGGCGATCTGGGGGCTGGACTACGAGGTCGGCGGCGATCGGCGGATCATCCAGCTGCTGAATGCGAAACGAAAGCCCGCAGTTGCGGCGACGGCTCTATCGGCCCTCGAAACCGCGTCGACTGAATCGTGGACGCAATGGGCGGCGACCCGTCTGCCGCAACACATCTTTAGTTTCAGCGGTGATCCCGCATTGGTGGCGGCTGTTCGCGCCGCGTGGCCGGGCGCGGACGACGATGCACAGTGGATGTTGGACACGCTTGAAGAGACGCTGGCGATCAATCGGCACTGGGTACAGGGCCAGGGTTGGCAGTCAAACCAGCGGCGCGCCGCGTTCAACCGCGCCAACCTGCGCCGCTATTGGGCGGCGGAAGGCGATCGCCGCTCGAAGGTGATGTTCAAGTTTGGCGCGAGCCACATGGTGCGCGGGCTTAGCCACACGCAGGTGCTGGATATCGGCACACAGGTTTCCGAGCGGGCCGAGGCCGCTGGCGCAAAGAGCTTCCATCTCGCCGTGTTTCCTGGAGCAGGCGCGCAGCTCGCGCAGTTTGACCCGAGTGCATGGGCCTATCGTGCGGCTGACGCCGGAACATACGAGGATGCTGGGATGGCCCCGCTGATGGCGGCTGCAGACCCCGCCGCCTTCGCGCTGATCGATTTGAGACCGCTGCGGCCGTTAGTCTTCGGCGCCCGGCACAAGGCGCTCGACGCCGACCTGGTTCGCACCATCCACGGTTTCGATGCGCTTCTGGTGCTCACCGGCTCAACAGCGAGCGCAAACCTCTAGCTCTCGCGCTTCATTCTTTCGCGCCGCGCAAGCTCGGCTTTTGACGGGTTTTCCGCGCCGCGGATCGTTTCGTGCTTCACCTCGCCGTTGGGCACATAGGTCGCGGAAATCATGCCGGTCGGCGAGACCTTGCTGTGCGCCAACCTGTAGGCGCCAGCTTGGCTTGATGCGTCGAACAGGCGCTTGCCGTTGCCGAGCAGGACCGGGAACGTGAACACACGGATTTCGTCCACCAGCCCTGCGGCGAGCAGGGCGTGCACAAGCTCGGTGCTGCCCTGTGTGACAAGCGGGGGGCCATCGCCTTGTTTCAGCTTGGCGACATCCTTGGTGGCGTCTTTGAGCACGACGGTGTTGGCCCAGCTCGTATCGACGTCACCGGAGCGCGTGGCCACATATTTGGTGATGCGGTTGAACTGCTTGGCGATCTCGTCGTCCGGGCCGCCTT
>CAYUOC010000010.1:0-43370 GCA_964446305.1 uncultured Terricaulis sp.
GAGATCGTCTTCCCGGCCGCTATCCTGCAGCCGCCGTTCTTCGATGCGAACGCGGACCCGGCCGTGAACTATGGCGCCATCGGCGGCGTCATCGGTCACGAAATGGGTCACGGCTTCGACGACCAAGGCGCCAAGTCGGACGCACAAGGCGTGCTGCGTGATTGGTGGAACGCCAGCGACGTTGCGGCCTTCACGCAGGTCACTGATCGCCTCGTCGCGCAATACGATGCGTTCAGCCCGCTCGAAGGCATCAACGTCAATGGCCGCCTCACGCTTGGTGAGAACATCGGCGACAACGGCGGCCTGCAAGTCTCGCGTCATGCTTACACGCTGTCGCTGAACGGCGAAGCAGCGCCAACGCTCGACGGCATGACCGGCGATCAGCGCTTCTTCCTCGGTTGGGCGCAAGCCTGGCGCGCGCTCATCCGCGACGCCGCGCTGCGCAACCAGATTCTCACCGACCCGCACTCGCCGGCGGTCTATCGCTGCAACGGCACGGTGCGGAACATGGACAGCTGGTACGACGCGTTCAACGTCCAGCCGGGCGACGCGCTTTATCTGGCGCCCGCCGACCGCGTCACGATCTGGTAAAGCGATCACAGCTTGAACCGGTTGAGGGGAGCCCGCTGGGCTCCCCTTTTTCGTGGCCGGTTTGCGATCAAGGCGCGGATTTGGACGGCTGATGGACCTCTGCCACCTTGTGGCGAGGCGGGCGCGCTCCGATGATCCGGCCACCTTGGAGGATCCATATGCTTAACTTCAGCCGCCGCGCCTTTGGCGCTTCAACACTCGCGCTTGCAGCCGGATGCGCAACCGGGACCGCGGGCGGCGGAGGCGGCAGCGGCGGCGGCAGCGCCGCGATCGGCGCGCACGGCCTTGATCTCACCGCCGGCGACGCAAACGTGCGGCCGGGCGATGACTTCTTCCGCTATGCCAATGGCCGCTGGCTCGACACCACCGAAATCCCCGCCGACCGCACGACATGGGGCACGTTCGCGATCCTCGACGACAAATCAGAGCGCGATCAGCGCGTGATCATCGAGGAAACCGCGCTCGCCGGCGGCGCTCCAGGCACGCTGCAGCAGAAGATCGCCGATACCTACAATTCCTATCTCGACACCGGCGCAATCAACGCGCGTGGCGTCGCCGTGCTTCAAGAGGATCTGGCGACGATCAGTGCCATACGCACGCATGAGGACGTCATTCGTGTGATGGCCGGCGCGGACTTCCCGACCAACGGACCGTTTGCCGTGTTTGCCGGGCTCGATGCGCGCAACCCCGATCGTTATGTCGTCACTATCACCCACGCCGGCTTGGGCCTGCCGGAGCGCGAATTTTATCGCCGCGCCGACGCCGAAGCGACGCGCACGGCCTATATCGCCTACATCGAGCGCATCCTGACGCTCGGCGGCCAATCCAACGGCGCCGCCAAGGCGCGCGCGATCATGGCGTTGGAAACGCAGATTGCCGAATTGCACTGGCCGATCGCGGAACGCCGCCAACGCGAGCGCGTGTATAACCTGAAGACCCGCGCCGAGCTGCGCGCGATTGCACCGAATTTCCCATGGGATGCCGGCCTCGAAGCCGGCAATATGGGCCAAGCCACGGAAGTCGTGGTGCGCGAACTC
This sequence comes from uncultured Terricaulis sp., assembly GCA_964446305.1. Classification (GTDB taxonomy): domain Bacteria; phylum Pseudomonadota; class Alphaproteobacteria; order Caulobacterales; family Aquidulcibacteraceae; genus Vitreimonas. Next base: position 1,629 of record CAYUOC010000010.1, read on the forward strand.
AGCGCCATGGCGCCGCTCGCAAACCTCTTCATGGCGACGCCGGTTGAGACCTGGAAGGATTACCTCACCTTCAACCTCATCAGCGGCAGCGCCGATGTGCTGCCGAGCGCGATCGATGATGCAAACTTCGATTTCTACGGCCGCACACTGAACGGCCAACCGCAGCAACGCGAGCGCTGGAAGCGCGCGGTCGATCAAGTCAACAACGCCATGGGCGAAGCGCTTGGTCAAATCTATGTGCAGCGTCACTTCCCGCCGGCGGCCAAGCAGCAGATGCTCGATCTGGTCGAGAACCTCCGCCGCGCCTACGCCCAGCGCATCGATCAATCGCCATGGATGACGGCGGCGACAAAAGTGGTAGCGCAAGAGAAGCTCGCCGCGTTCGTGCCGCGTATCGGCTATCCGGATGTATGGCGTGATTATTCCGGCATGGATGTGCGCCAGGGCGACGCCTACGGCAACGCCAAGCGCGCCAACAAGTTCAACGGCGATTGGGCGACAGCGCGGCTGTGGCGTCCCGTCGATCGCCGCGAATGGAATATGACGCCGCAGACGGTGAACGCGTCCTACAATTCTGTGATGAATGTCATCACTTTCCCGGCTGCAATCCTGCAGCCGCCGTTCTTCGATCCGAACGCGGATGCGGCAGTAAACTATGGCGCCATTGGCGGCGTCATCGGCCACGAGATGGGCCATGGCTTCGATGACCAAGGCGCCAAGTCAGACGCACGCGGCGTGCTGCGCGATTGGTGGAGCCCGCAGGATGTGGCGGCGTTCCAACAAGTCACGAATGCGCTGGCGGCGCAGTACGACACATTCGAAGCTCTGCCAGGCTTGCATGTGAATGGGCGGCTGACACTCGGCGAAAACGTCGGCGACAATGGCGGCTTGCAGGTCGCGCTGCGCGCTTACGAGCTTTCACTCGAAGGCCGGTCCGCACCGGAGCTTGACGGCCTGAGCGGCAATCAGCGCTTCTTCCTTGGGTGGGCGCAAGCGTGGCGCTCGCGCTATCGCGACGAAGCGCTGCGCAATCTCGTGCTGACCAACCCGCACGCGCCGCCGAAATTCCGCGTCAACGGCGTCGTCCGCAACATGGATGCTTGGTACGAAGCGTTCGGCGTGACAGCGGAGGACGATCTCTTCCTACCGGAAGATCAGCGCGTCACGATCTGGTAGACGAAACGCCCATTGAGGGGAGCGCTACAAGACGCTCCCCTCACTTAGGGTACTTCTTCGCCATCGCCTTCCAGCTCTTGACCGCGAGTTGCTGCAGCACGGCCTCGTCAATGTCGGCGAGTTTGTTGATGTAGAGGCAGCTGCGGCCAGTCTTATGCTTGCCGAGCTTCTTCATCAGCGGCTCGTTCTCGTAGCCGTCCATCATGTAGAGGACGAGATTGGCTTTGCGCGGGCTGAAGCCGATGCGCGGCCACTTGCCCGTTGCGCCTTCATACTCGCCATAGCCGATAATCGTCGGCCCCCACATGGCGGGCTTCTCGCCAGTGATCTCGCGCAGCATTTTGTCGACGGCCTTCGCGTCCTTGCGGCGTGTTTCGTCTTCGACAGCGGCGATGAAAGCGGAGGCGGAAGCCTTGGTTTTTTGCGTCTTCGGCTCAGGCATGACTCATTCCTTTGGCGGCAACCGTACGGGAAGCCGGCAAACCATGTAACCGCCGACGCCGACGCGCCGCACCGATGAAAAGCGACCAGTTCAGCGGATGAACGGTGCTCAAACCGGGTGATGGGACGGACTCACAAGTATACATAGGTGATGACGTACTGGCTGGCCACGCACGAGCAGCCCAGCGAGATCTGCCCGTTGCCGCGTAGAACGACTTCTTCGCGGGTAAGCAGAAACTCCTTCTCGCCCTCAGGGGTGACAAAAGTGCCATTGCTGCTGCGGTCGACCAGCACGAACTTGTCGCCGCGCAGTTCAATCATGGCGTGCCGGCGAGAAGCGCGGCTATCGACCACTTTTAGATCCGCCGTCTCGTCGCGGCCAATCTGCAGCACTGGGAGTTTGCGATCGACGACGAAGATGCGGTTGGCGAAATGGACCCGCAGTTCCGGCTCGGTCTCCGGCCTCAAGGTGGAATTGTGCAGGATGGTGACTTCGTCCAGTGACTCGCATTTGAGTTCGTACGGGTCGATCGCCATCGACGCGCCCCGCAGCACGCGCGGCGGGAGTTTGCGCAGCAGCGTGCGCCAGTCAGCGGTGAGGCGTTCGTAAGTTTCGGCGGTAGTAAGAGCGCGGCCCGGCGAGGCCAGCTCCATCAGGCGCGCCGCGACATTCACCGTTTCACCGAAGACATCGTCTGAACTGATGAGCACCGGCCCGGAATGGAATCCGACACGGATGGCTAGCCTTGGTTCAGACGGGCGGGCGAGATCGCCCAATCTGATGTGCATGCTGACGGCAGCCTCTGCAGCGGCCGCCGCCGTGGCGAATACGGCCAACACGCCGTCGCCCGTATGCTTGACGATGCGTCCCTGTTTGTCGGTGATGACGGCGCTGATGGCCTCAATACAGGCGCTGACGACGCTGAAAGCGCGGCTGTCTCCGATGCGTCCGTACAGCTGAGTGCTGCCGACCAGATCGGCGAACAGCACGGTACACTCTCGCGTCGAAGGTTCGTCTGAATTCATGCGTTTGCCCCGCCGTTCATCGCCGCCTCCTTAAAAGCCCTTGCGACGCCGGAAGCGGCGTAGAGCACGAGGTTGGCTTTGCGCGGGCTGAAGCCGAGGTGCGGCCACTTGCCCGTAGCGCCGTCATACTCGCCATAGCCGATAATCGTCGGCCCCCACATCGCCGGCTTCTCGCCAGTGATCTCGCGCAGCATTTTATCGACGGCCTTGGCGTCCTTGCGGCGCGTGTCGTCCGGGACCGCGGCGATGAACTGCGCAACCGACGCCTTGGTTCGCTGGGTTTGGGGCTCAGCTGCCATCACTCACTCCGCTCCGGTTGACAGGCTACACTTGAGGTCGCCCTCAACAGAACACCAGGACGGCTCCGGTTCGAATGGAATGGCGCGCTGCAGTGTAGAGCTTGGCGCACAGCATCGCGGCGACCGGATGTTTTGGCCATTCTTCCTCACTGGCCTTTGGTTTGAGCAGGCGCTTGAGCAGCCCGCCACCGCGGCCGCTCTCAGCCTGGATCGCGCGTGTAAACGCTTGATCCTCGCCATTAGCAAGAAGCGAGGGTGGTAGATTGATCGCCCTTGCGACACGCTCACACTCCGCCGCCAGCGCGTGACTTGACCCGACCCAGCCGAAAGCTTGATCGCCGGCAATCAGCACCCGATCAAAAGCCTGCGGAACATAAAATCCCTCAGCGTCACTATGCATGATCAAGTGATCGAACTGCCGGTCCGATGGTCTTGCGAACTCGCCGACTTTTGTGTCAGCGTTCTCTTCGATGAATGCGTTGCCGTATTGAATGAGCAGCTGATCATGCACTGGATCATCTGTCGGCCATAGCGCCGGAATTTGGTTGTTGAAATGCAGGTGCGCCGCGCAGCGCCGCAAATAATGCAGGCCCGAATACCCGTAGGTGGCGGTGCTCATCACTTCAGTCTCGGTCGGCTCGACATGCGCAGCGAGACCGGCTTTCGCCAATGCGCCGTTGAGCGCCGTCAGGCTCTCACGAAACCATTGGGCCCCTTCTTCGTCATTTTCGATGAGGTCGGCTAGCATGCCGACTTCAAGCGCGAGCCCCACTCAAAGGCCCTTCACGATCTCATCCGTCATCTTCTTCGCATCGCCGAGCAGCATCATGGTGTTGTCGCGGTAGAAGAGTTCGTTATCGACGCCGGCATAGCCGACGCCGCCCATGCTGCGCTTTACGAAGAGAACGGTCTTTGCCTTTTCGACATCGAGGATCGGCATGCCGAAAATCGGGCTGGCCGGATCGGTTTTCGCGATCGGATTGGTGACATCGTTGGCGCCGATGACGTAGGCGACGTCGGCTGTGCTGAATTCGTTGTTGATGTCTTCGAGCTCGAACACTTCGTCGTACGGCACGTTGGCTTCGGCGAGCAGCACGTTCATGTGCCCCGGCATCCGGCCCGCCACCGGGTGGATCGCGTAGCGGACTTCGACGCCCTCCTTCTTCAGCATGTCCGCCATTTCGCGCACGCTGTGCTGCGCTTGCGCACTCGCCATGCCGTAGCCCGGCACGATGATGACCTTGGAGGCGTTCTTCATGATGAAGGCGGCATCGTCGGCGCTGCCGGCCTTGTAAGCGCGCTGAACGCTGCTGGCCGCCGCCGTCGCGCCATCGGCGGCGCCGAAGCCGCCGAGGATGACGGAGATGAAGCTGCGGTTCATCGCCTTGCACATGATGTAGCTGAGGATCGCGCCCGACGAGCCGACAAGCGCGCCGGTGATGATCAGCGCCACGTTCTCCAGCGTGAAGCCAAGCGCCGCGGCGGCCCAGCCAGAGTACGAATTCAACATCGAAACGACGACGGGCATGTCAGCGCCGCCGATCGGGATGATGAGCAGCACGCCAATCAGCAGCGAGAGCGCCGCCAGCGCCCAGAAATGCCACTCGATGGTGCCGTGCGCTTGCGCCATCATAATGATGAGCAGCCCGATCAAAGCACCGATGCCGATATTGATAATGTGACGCCCAGGCAAAAGGATCGGCGCGCCGGACATGTTGCCGTTGAGCTTCGCGAACGCGATCACCGAGCCGGTGAAGGTCACAGCGCCGATCGCCGTGCCGAGCGCGAGTTCGATCAGGGACTGAATGTGAATCGGCGTGCGCAGAAGATAAGCGCCAGCGTTTTCCTCGGCGGCGATGTGGAAGCTCTCCGGCGCGTAGAACGCCGCCGCCGCGACCGCAACAGCCGCCAAACCGACAAGCGAGTGAAACGCCGCGACCAGTTGCGGCATCGCCGTCATCATGATGGAGCGCGCGATCACGGCGCCGATGCCGCCGCCGATCGCGATGGCGGCGATGATGATGCCCCAGGTCATCGGGTCGGGGCTGACGAGCCAGAGCGTCGTGCCGATGGCGATCGCCATGCCGATCATGCCGAAATTGTTGCCCTGCCGGCTCGTCTCCGGGCTCGACAATCCGCGCAGCGCCAGAATGAACAGGACGCCGGAAACGAGATAGAGGAGTGCCGCGAGATCAGCGTTCATGTGTTCGTCCCGTCCGGTGCATTTTGATTTGATGGCAGTGGCGCGCCGCGCGGCCGCATGGCCTGACGCACCATTTCGGCGGCGCGCGGTTTAGGCTGCGCAAGGTCTTGCGCTTCCTTCACCAGGCGCAGGTATGTGCGAAGGTAGTGATTGGCGGCAAAGGCGAAGAACCAGCCCAGGATTGCGAGCGGAATGGCGACGATGGCGCCCCACTGCCAGGCGGAGATCATGCCCCAAGCCGCGAGCGGCCAGCCGATGAAATTGAGGAAGCTGACCGCAAACGCGATTGGGTATGCGAGCCAGATCGGCAACGGCGTGAAGTGAACGATCAACGCGCTGGTCGCCGTCGCCTGCGCCAGTTGCAGCGCCAACACGATCAGGAAGCAAACAATCCGCGTCGTCATCGCTAACTCCCGGGCGGACCGAAGCGGCGATAACGATGCCAGCCGGAGAAAAGCGTCACTGCCGGCGCAGCGAAGAAGACGATGGCGGCGATCCAAGTCGGCCAGCCGGCGGCGGTGGCGCCAAGGAAGGCTAGGAGGTTGCCGATGATCGGCACGAAGGCGAGGAAGAAGCCAATGATCGCCGAGAGCCAGACGTTGTCGATCAGGTTCGAGTGAATCCACTCGATCACAAAATTGATCTGCAGCACGCAAAGCGCCACCCAGATCAGCGCGATGATACACCCCAGCCCGGCGCAGCCGCGCATCTGTACCTGGAAACGGCGCATATCCTCGCGGGCGCGGGTGCGGTCGAATGTGTGGGGCGCGACGAGCGGTTCTTCGTCGAGATTGGCAAGGGCGCGCTGAGCTGCCTGGCGGAGTTCGTCGTCACTGACTGCGCCCTCTTCGCCCGCTTCGAGTACATCGGCCTCAAAGGCCTCAACCGTCGTCTGCATGGCGGCGATTGCGCGTGGAACGGCGCCGCCGCTAGCGCGCCAGCCATCGACAAAGCGGCGCATGAACGCCTCAGCGGAGAGACGTCCATCGAGGTAAGCTTCGATCAGTGCGCGCCAGTCCGCCGGGCTCACGTCACTTCTTCTCTTTCTTCTTGTACATCGCCAGCATGCGCTGGGTGACAAGGAAGCCGCCGAAGATGTTCACCGCGGCGAGGCCAGCCGCCAAGCCGCCGGCGCCTTTGGCGATCCAGCCCCCTTCAGTCATGGCGCTCGCGCCCGCGGCGATCAGCGCGCCGACGATGATGACGGAGGAAATGGCGTTGGTGACGGCCATGAGCGGCGTGTGCAGCGCCGGCGTCACAGACCATACGACGTAATAGCCGACGAAGATCGCCAGCACGAAGATGGCGAGATAGAAGACAAAAGGATCAACCGCTTCCATGGGCTCCCTCGGACGTAGGACTCGTCGCGAGGGACTAAGAGGCGGAAATGGCGCCGGGTCAACCGATACTCGTTGCGGGACGAACGGAGCCGAAACGGACGCGGCGATCGTTAGCCGCCGAAGCGGGCGCGGCATTCGTTGGCTGCGGAGGTTCGTTCGGCGGAGGGCTGTTCCAGCCAATAGCCCTTGGCGGCGCTCGCCGCATAGCGGCCCGTCATGCCTTCGACGCCATCTTCGCGGTTCAAGCGCTCAAGGATGAGGCCAAGCAGGTTCGACCATTCGCCGCTGGCGCCGCGCGGATAGGTCAGCACATCGAGATTGCCGACGGCAGCGACGGCGCCCGCACAAAGGCTGAGCTCCTGCGCTTGACTGGCGTTCTGCGCGTGCGCGGGCGTGGCGCTGAGGACCGCAGCAGAAAACGCCGCGACGATCGCATTACGAGCAAAACCGGCCATGCGTTCCTCCGTACCTCTACTCGGTACTGTAGGTCGCGTCCGCGCGGATGACGAGGCCAACGCCATCCGTTTCATGAGTTTCCGCAGTCTGTTCGCCACGATGATTGCGGTAAATCAAGGTGTGACCGCGCGCGCCGACGAGCAGCGCAACCGGCGTGAACGTAAGCTGCGGCGCACGCTCGAGCGCCTTCTCGAAATAGAGGCGCAGCAGATCCTTGCCGTGGATCACGCCATCCGGCGAAAAGCCAAGCGCCGCGATGTATGGCGAGGAAAACTCGATATCATCGGCGTAGAGCGCGCAAATTGCGTCGAGATCGCGCTTGTTCCACGCCTCGTAATAGCGCTTGGCGAATTCGACGTCGTTCATGCTGCGGTCTTCGGAGCAAAGTGCGGATGCACGAGCGCACCGGCTTTGCTCAGCATAGCGCCCTTGACGATCTCGTCATCCCAGGCGGGTGCAAACGCCTTGCTGTCCTTGTCGGTCAGCAGCGGCAACAGCGCGAGTAGGTTTTTGGCGTAGAGCGAGGACGCATCCGAGGCGAGGCGCGCGGGCAAATTGGTGAAGCCCATGATCTTCACGCCGTTCGCTTCAACCAACTCATCCGGCTTTGAAAGCGGGCAATTGCCGCCCTGCGCGACGGCGAGATCGATAATCACTGAGCCAGGACGCATGGATTTGGCCTGCGCTTCTGTAACCAAGACCGGCGCCGGGCGGCCCGGGATCAGCGCGGTCGTGATCACGATGTCCTGTTTGGCGATGTGTTCGGTGACGAGCGCGGCTTGCTTGGCTTGGTACTCTGCGCTCATCGGCTTGGCGTAGCCGGCGGTGGTTTCTGCCTGCTTGAACTCTTCGTCCTCGACAGCGACGAACTTGGCGCCGAGCGAAGCCACCTGCTCTTTCGTCGCCGGGCGAACGTCGGTCGCGGTAACGACAGCGCCGAGGCGGCGCGCGGTGGCGATCGCTTGAAGACCTGCAACGCCCACGCCCATGACGAAAACTTTCGCGGCGGCAACGGTGCCGGCCGCCGTCATCATCATCGGGAATGCACGGCCATAGAGCGCCGCGCCTTCGATCACCGAGCGATAGCCAGCGAGGTTTGCTTGCGAACTCAGAGCATCCATGGATTGAGCGCGCGAGATGCGCGGCACGAATTCCATCGCCAGCGCATCGATCTTGGCCTTCGCCAGCGTATCGATAACGGCCTTGTCCCCGTACGGTTCAAGCAGCGCGGCGAAACCCGCGCCAGGCTTGATCTTGCCGATTTCCGCGTCTGTCGGACGCCGAACTTTCAGAACCAGATCCGCGCCGCCAATGCCGCCATCGGCGCTGACCTCAGCGCCGGCGGCCTTGAACAACTCGTCCGGAAAGCTCGCGCGCTGACCGGCGCCGGCTTCAACCGTCACGCTATGCCCGAGGCCCACGATCTTTTTGACCGTCTCCGGCGTCGCCGCGACCCGGGTCTCCCCAGGCGCAGTCTCCTTGAGGACGGCGATCTTCAAGGATCAGCCCACCAGCCAGGGAATGATGAGGCCACCGAGGATCATCAGCACCCAGAGCGCGACTTGCACGGCCCAGTACACGCCCGAAAGACGGAAGGTGAAGCCGGCTACGATGCCAATCAGCGCGAACGCCACAAAGCCCGCCCACCAGCCGGCGCCGATCGCAAACGCCAGCGTCAGCAAGGCGACCGCTTGCGCGATCAAGGTGCACGACCAGACTGTCGCCATCAGGAAGCCGTGGAAGGTCGACTTCTGATCCTGGATATCCATGTTTCCGTGCGCGCCGCTCTGCGCCATGCCGCGATCTCCTGTTCGGTGGCGGGGGTGTAAACCGCGCCGCGCGCCCGAACAAGCGGACCTCGCGCCGCGCCTAGCCCCAGTCGACCTCGGCCGCCAGGACGGTTCGGGACGGCGTCGAAACGGTCACGTTGGGGCGGTGGGCGGTGAGGAAGCTCACGGCCTCCCCCTCGAACCGGGCCGCGGTCAGCGTCCCAGAGGCATAGGCGCCGGTATCCACAGCGATGCGGCGGCTATCGGCGTAGGGGCGATCGACCGGCGTGTGGCCATGAACGATGCGGTGTGAGAACGGGCGCTTCGAGGCCATGAAGGCGTCGCGAGCCCAGTAGAGCGCCTCATCGGTCTGATCCGCGAGCGCGCGGCTATCATCGACGCCAGCGTGCACGAAAGCATAGTCGCCAAGTTCGACGAAGCGTTCGAGGCCATTCAAGAAATCCAGATGCGATGCCGGCATGCGCCCACGCAGCTCGGCGGCGGACGCGCGCCAGTCCTCGGCGGAGCCGTTAAACGGCGGCGGGCGGACGCCATAGGATATCAGCGTCTCCGCTCCGCCCTGCAGCAACCAGCCGCGATTGCCCACAGGGTTGTCCAGGAAAGCCATCAGCGATTGTTCGTGGTTGCCCCGCAGGTAGCGGCACTCGAAGTGACGCGGCAGGCCGGAGGACAACATGGCGATGACCCCGGCGCTATCATGGCCGCGGTCGATGTAGTCGCCGAGAAAGACCACGATAGGTGGCCCTGCGAGCCTGGTGTCATCGAGCGAGCGCCCTTCGAGCAGCGCGATCATGTCGGCCAGAAGGTCCGAACGGCCGTGAATGTCGCCGACGGCATAACCCACCCGCCCGTCGGGAAATCTCGCGACAGGGGAATTCGACTTTTGGAAGAGCCGCTTCACGCTCACGCCTCAGAGCAGAACACCCACTCCGCGGCTACCGCAACGGAGTTCCCGTTTTACGCTTTTTGGGCGCAAACAGGGCTAACGCAGGAATGCATATGATCACGACGGCGCCATGACGCTAACCATGAGCGCCTGCGAGAAATTTGTCGCGGTTGTGGGGCGCGTGCTGGCCCCTGCTTTGCTTCCCGTAGGCGATATCGTAGGAACGCCTCGAGGATCGCAATTCATGACATCGCCAATCTGGCACACTCGGCGCGGCTTCTTGCGTTCACTGGCGCTTACGGCGGGCGCCGGGGCCCTGGGCGCGTGCACCACAATGGCGCCAGCCACGGAAGAAATGGTCGAGCCGGTCGAATATCGGCTGGGCGCGGGCGACCAGATCCGCATCACTGTGTTTAACGAACCGGATTTGACCGGCCCGTTCACGGTCGGCTCCCAGGGCATGATCGCCTATCCGCTTGTTGGCTCGATCCGGGCCGGCGGCCTGACGGTGACCGAGTTCACAACGGCGCTGCAAACCGCGCTTTCGACTTATGTCCGCAGCCCGAGCGTGGCCGTGGAAATCACGAACTACCGGCCGTTCTTCATCCTCGGCGAAGTTCAACGCCCCGGCACTTATCCCTACTCGGCCAACCTGACGGTGCCGAATGCCGTCGCAACCGCTGGCGGGTTCACCTATCGCGCGAACCGCACGCGCGTTTTCATCCGTCGCGCGAATGAAAACGTCGAGCGCTCGTACCCGCTCACAGTCGCCACGCCGGTGCTGCCGGGCGACACCGTGCGCATTGGCGAGCGCATCTTCTAAGCAAACGCGGTTAATCCGCAGCCGCGCTCTTTTCGACACGTTCGCGCGGCGCAAACAATGCATGTCCACGCACAGTGACGACATTGGCTTCGCCGCAATGCTAAGCTTAATGGCGTCTTCCGCTGTCAACTCCAGCCAAGAAGTGGGCTGCGCGTGAACCATATGAACGTGGTCAACAAAGAGCCATCCATCGAGGCCTCGCGCAAGGAAGCGCCGCGGGGCCTGGCGGACATGGTTGGGCTCACGGCGGCGAAGAACATGTTCCGCCGGCGTATGTGGCTCATCACCATTGGCGCGGCCGCCGCCGCGGTGCTGACGTTCGCCGGCATCATGCTGCAGCCGCGGACGTACACCGCCACGTCCATGCTCATCATGAACCAGCTGCCCTCGGCGGCGACCGCCACGCAGATCTCTCCCGTCGACGCGGAGGTGGCCCTGCTGCGTTCACCAGCACTGATGAACGAGCTCGCGGCCGCGCTTGGCATGGACAGCGCCCAAAGCACGCCCGGCCTGATCGAAGGGTTGTCGCGCGCAATCAGCATCGAGCCTCGCGCAGAAAGCGGGATCATTGAAATTCGTGCGCGCGCCTCGACGGCGCAGCGCGCCCAGCTCATCGCCAACACCTACGCCGACGTTTACCTCGCCAGCCAGCTCAACATGAGCGCGAACGGCGCCGCGACCGAGAACTCCTGGCTCTCACGCCGCCTGGCGGAGCTGCGCGGCGATGTTCAGGCGAAGGAAGAGGCGCTGAACGCGTTCCGCCTCGAAACCGGCATGGGCTCCCCCGATGACGTTGTCGCCGAGCCACAAAGCGATAACATCGCCGGCCAACTGGCGGCCGCCCAAGGTGAATTGTCCGACCGGGAAGCGCGTCTGCGCCAGTTCACCGATCTGCGTTCGTCTGGCGCGTCCTTTGACGCAATCGCCAACGCCGCCAACTCGGCGACGATCAATTCCCTGCGCGAGCGCGAAGCAGATATTTCGCGCCGCCAGCAGGACCTGGAAAACCGCTACCTGCCGACCCACCCTGCAGTGCAGGCGGTGCAAATGGAACGCCGCGATCTCGACGCGCAAATCCAGCGCGAAGTGCAGCGCGCGCAGGCCAATATGGAAAGCGAAGTCGCGCGCGCCCGTTCGCGCGTCCAATCGCTGCAGCAAGCGCGCCGCAACGCCGCCCCGCCCCCGCAGGCCGCGCCGGCGAACAACGCGAACGCTCAGGCGCGCCTGCGCGATCTGGAGCAGCAGGCGCAAGAAGCGCGCGCGCTCTATGAATCGTTCATCGAGCGCTCCCAGCAGTCCGCCGATCAATCTCAGCTGAGCGCGCCGACGACGCGTCTGCTCTCGGCTGCGGCCTTGCCGGGCCAACCCTCCTCACCGGAACTTCGCTTTGCCCTGCTGATGATGCTCGCCGCCGGCCTGGTCGTCGGCATCGGCGCCGGCCTGATTGCGGAGCTATTCGATCAATCGGTGAAGAACGCTGACGACCTTGAGGCCAAGGTCGGCGTGCCGGCGATCTCTTCGATCCCGACCATCTCCAAGCGGATGATGCGGCAGATGCCGCCGGCTGAACGCCATCCGTCCGGCTATCTCGTCGGCCGGCCGATGTCTGCGTTCACGGAATCGCTGCGCGTGCTGCGCACGGTCATCGTCTATTCGAAGCTCGACATGTCCTCGAAGGTGGTCGCCGTGACCTCGGCGCTGCCGGACGAAGGCAAGACGACCATCTCGATGTGCTTGGCCCGTGTCGCCGCGATGTCCGGCCAGAAGGTCTGCGTGGTCGATTGCGACCTGCGCAAGCAATCGATCAACGACGTCATCGACATCGAGACGGATGTCGGCATTCTGCAAGTGCTTGCCGGCGAAGCGCCCTGGCGTTCGGCGATCGTCCGCGACCCGAACTCCGATGCGCATGTGCTGCCGATCGCGGCCTCCGGCTTCACGCCGCGCGACGTGTTCGGCTCGGACGCGATGGGCAATCTGATCGAAGAGCTGCGCGCGCACTACGACCTCGTGGTTCTCGATTGCGCGCCGATCCTGGCAGTCGCGGAAACTCGCATCGTCGTTGGCCGGGCGGATACAACCGTGCTGATCGCCCGCGCCGGCCGCACAGCCATTGGCGCCATGCGCGCGGCTGTGGCGCAAACCGAAGCAGCTGGCGGTAATGTTCTGGGCATCGCGCTGAACTACGTTCTGCCGCGTTGGCAGTCGTACACGGACTCGCTCTACTTCAACGAGTCGAAGTCCTACTACAGCGTCTCGTAATCAGGGCTGCGAACGGCGGCGGACGACGATGCCGCTGGTGCTTTGACGCGGCTCTGCCCGTTTGAAGCTCGGGTTCCAGAGTTCCTCGCGGCGATCAAACAGCGAGCGCAGACCGTCCCAGAAGATCAGCGCGTCAGTCGTGATCGCCCACGACATTGCATAGATCTTGTACTGGCTGGGATCGCCGCTGCCGCCGATAATCGTGCTGGTGCCAACAATCCCCGGACGCGAGCTCAAATAGTAGCGGCGCGCCGACTTCATCGGCTCAAGCTGCTCGCGCGAAAGCGGCGTCGGACCGACGATCGCCATGTCGCCACGCAGCACATTGAAGAGCTGCGGCAGACGCTCAAGCACATGCAGCCAACGCTCCCGGCGCGACTGAGGCTGCGCGAGATCGTCGTTCGCGATCGCGCTTTCCGCTTCGTCCTTCGTCACCGTGGGCGAGACCCGCAGCGAATAGCATTGGAATGAGCGGCCGCCGTAGCCGATGCGCTCTTGCGCCAGGAAAACCGGCGAACGGTCACGCAACTTCGAAACGCCTGCGGCGGCGAGCGTTAGCGGTATCCAGAGGGGCGCAGAGATCAGCGCGACGGCGAGATCGATGGCGCGTTTGGCCGGGCCACCGAGCATTGAATCATACGAGACAATCGGAGAACTCGCGAGGTCGCGGCGAAGCCCGGCTTCGAATGTTGTACTACCCTGATCCGCGTTCTGCGGCCCCGGCTGGTCCGGAGACCCGCTGGGCAATTGGATGAGCATGGCTGTTCCTGACCTCTCGCGTGAGTGATTAAGTACCTCTCGCGCGAAACTGCAATGTCTTCCGGCCCTCGTTTGGTTATTTTTCGTGAGCAATCGAGCGCAGCGCCAGCTATCGCGCCCAGCGCGGGAAAAGCCCGCACAGCTAAGCCGGACTGTGGATAACTTCGCCGCTGCGACTAACTTTCGCCCTCGAATTCGCCTGAGTTGCCTGTAGGCTGTGGATGGCTGATGGAACGGGTGTCGGCGCAGAAGCGTTAGCGACGCCCGCGAGGAGTAATGGTGACGTCACCGGTGACTAGTGAGCGGCCTCGCTATCAAGAGCCCGGCACGCTCGGCGCCGCGACTCTGCGTTCGCGCAGATCGCCGTCGAAGTCGCTCGCGCTCGGGCGGCTGCGGCGCGGTGTGGCGCGGCAATGGTTTGTTTTCCTGGCCATCGCCGCAGCGACTGCCGGTGGCGGCATTGCCTACGATCTGAGCGGCGGCGTTCAACCACTGAGCGCGGCGCTGTTCTGGGCGCCGTTTGGCCTCGCCGCCGGCTTGCTTGTCGCCATTGTGCGCGAACTCAGCCGCAACACGGTGACCTCGCTCTCCAGCTTCGGAAAAAACCGCGGCTACGCCATCCTCGGCGCGGCGCCTGAATTGACGGCCCGCGCGCTGCGGCAATTGCCGCCGGACAAGCGGACGCCACTCGGCGCGCTCGCTTTCCAACCCTCCTCCGCCTTCGCCACGGCGTTCCGCGATCTGCAAAGCGCCATCACCAAGGAAGGCGTCGTCGCCTTCACCTCCGCGGTCGCGAACGAAGGATCGAGCACGGCGGCGTTGTGTACAGCAGTCGCGGCGGCTCAACAGGGACGCACCGTTGTCGTCATCGATTGCGATCTGCGCCGGCGCTCGCTCACCCGCTCGCTCGGCTTTGATCCCGACGAAGGCCTCACAGACGCCTGCGAAGAACCGAGCCAATGGCAAAATTTTGTAGGCGAGGAAGACGAGACCGGCCTGCACTTCATCCCCGCTTCGCGCCATCGCAGCCCTTGGCGCAATGTCGCGGCGGCGCCCGGCTTCAATGAATTGCTGTTGCGGCTACGGCAGCACTACGAGCTGATCGTGCTGGATTGTCCGCCCGTGCTCGTCGGGGCCGACGGCGCCGCGGCTGCGGGCATGGCCGACAAATGCATCCTGGTCACCGCCTGGGATCGCACGCCCATCACCGTCGTGCGCCGCGCCATGGGGATGCTGCAACGCCGCCCGCGGGCGCAGACGGCGGTTTACGTCAATCACGTTCCGCCGGAGTACCGCTTCGGTCGTTTGCGGGGCGACTGAATCCAGTACGCGCGGCAAGCATGCTGTCTGGCGCCAGCGCACCGCCGATGGCGATCGCGAGCTGCGGAAACACCGGCGCCAAATTCCCTCTGAACTCGCGCGCATGCGCCCAATCCGGTGTTGCCGGACGTGGGATCACGCGCGGACGGCTCGATTCCATCTTCCGCCGGATGAGCTCTTGAATGAACGGCGCCGCCGCACCGCCGCCGACGGCGATCGCCTGCACCTCGGAGCGCCCGCGCGCGCGCGCATCGTCGCGCACGACCGCGAGCGCGTGGTCATAGGCCTGACGCAAGCTCTTCTGGAAGTCGCGAAAATCCTGGTCCTTCTCGACCTCTTTCAGCGAGAGCGAAATCGAACGGCCTTGATTGCGAAGCGTCGCTCGGCCGTCGGCCATGATGGCCTCCTTGATGTCCGCCATCTGGCGCATCAGCACCGACCAGAGCTCGCTCTTCTCTTCCGGACGCTTCGCCCATTTCGCCGTGTCGAGCACACGGTTGGCGATGATGCGGTCGATGAAATCGCCGGCCTGCTTCAGCGTCACGCGCGCTTCCGGCAACTCGATGGTGCGGGGGCCTAAGCGCGCGAGCGCCGCGATGTCAGTGGTGCCCGCGCCCATATCGACGACGATCATGTGCGAACCGGAGCCCTCGAGGCCCACGGACGTATAGGCGGCGGCGGCGGTGGCTTCGTAGATGAGGCCCATTTCCAGCGCCTCGGCCTGCGCCATCGCCTTCGGCAGCGCATCGCTGATGGTGCGGAGCGAAAGCCCGTCCGGCGACAGAATGCGTTTGCCGACGACCGCGCGAAACGCCTCGGCTTCACCGAAGAGTCGCACGATTACGTCATGCATGCCGGCGCTATCGCCGCCACGCCACGCCGGCGCGGCGTAGCGCCGCGTGAAATTCCCGCCCTGCGCCAGCATCGGATCGGCGCTGATCGCGCGGTCGATCGCGGCCAACAGGTAGGCCAAGTAGAGCACGATCAGATCGCGCATCTGGAAGACGCGATGCGGATCGATCGTCGCCGGTGCGTTGGTGTTCAGCGCACGGTCAAGATCGCTGACGCTCAGCAGCGTCTTAAACGAGCGCAACGCCGCGCGCTTTTGATCGGCCTGCGCGTCCGCCTCGTTCAGCGCGACGCGGCCGAAGAGCACGCGATCCTCATCCACAAACACGGCGCTATCGAGCAGAAATGCGTTCTGGCCTTCCGCGCTCAGCATGAGCGGCCGGACCGCCGCCGGATCGAAGCGCGACCAAGCGCCCGCCGGCGCAACAGCGGCCTTCGAGAACGCGGTCCCGAAATCGATGCAGAGCGTCCAATCGCTCATGACCACTTCTTCTTCCTCGCAGGCGCGACACGCGGCTTGATCAGCACCTCGTCTCCCCGCGCCACGCCACGCGCCTGGATACGCACGCTCTTCGGCGTTTTCGCGACAGATTCGTTGAGATCGTGCTCGCCGGCGTCGAATGCAGTGCGCTCATCGATCTTGCCGATCCGGCTGAGCCCGCGCTTGCGGGCGGCGCGCGCGAGCGCTTGGCCGAGCCGCTCCCACGCGTCCTTGCGCACGCTCTTGCGTTTGGCGGATTCAACTTCGTCGAAGTCCGCCAGCGCCTGGGCGAGCGCGACATCAGCTTCGCTCCAAGCCGCTTCAGCCAATGCGTCTGTCAGCGAAACGCCTTGCGCCGCGCGTTGCCGCGCGGCGCTTTTTTTGGCTGTCCCAGACTTGGGACGCTTGGACTTTTTTTCCCCCGCGGACATGCCCAGCTCGCTTATGGATGCCCGCGAGCCGCCGCTTACAGGCGCAGCGTCAAGCCAAGCGTCGCTTGGTTGACCTCGTAATCGCGGTAGGCCGGGGAATCAACTTCGTCGTGCTGGTAGCGGAAACGCACGGCGGCGTGAGGATTGAGCATGTAGTCGGCGCCCACTTCCCACTCGCTGTAATCGTCCTCGCGCGCGATCGTCTCATAGTCGCGATTGCCGAAGCGAACCGAGCCCGTGAGGATCAGATTGCGGAGCAATTCGTGATCGACGCGGATACCGTACTCTTCCGTCGTGTAGGGCTCGCCCGAGAACGCGCCGATCTGATCGTCCGCATCGCGGCGTGCATCGACGGTAACTGTCGTCAGCTGCGTGATGTACCACTCGACGTTGCCCGCAATGGCGAGGCCGTCGAATGTGCCGGCGACGCCAGCATAATCACGCTCGAACTGGCCGACCGAGACTTCGCCGCGCATCAGATCCGTGTTGAGCGAGAGGCCGACCATGTAAGCTTGGCCCTCTGAATTGAACTGCGGCGCGTTATCATAGTCGCGCTCGTCGATCGAAGCGGAAAGCAAGAGGCCGATACGCGGGCTCAGCTCAGCTTCCAGACGGCCGCGCAGTGCGCTTTCGTCGTTGTCGCGGAAGGATTGAGCGCCATCGTAATCGTACTCGCTGTTGACGGCGTCAATGTCGACCGTGAAGCGCGCGAAGCGATGGGTGATGCCGATGCCGGTGTCCATACGATCGTACTCGACGGGATCACCGATGAAGGGCGAATCCGGATCGGTACGCGGCGTGACCTGGTGGGCTGCGCGGGCCGAGCCACGGATGGCCGTGTTCTCGCCGATGTCGAAGCGGCCGGTGGCGCGGACGTAGTGATCGTCGGCATCTTCGTTCGAGAAATCTTCGTGACTACGGAACACAGCGCCCGCATCGACCGCGAACGCGTGACGCGACCAATCAGAGCTCAGCGCGACCGTCGGCGCGATGCCATAGATGACATCATCAACATCGCTCGGCGCGCCATCGGGGGCGGCGAAGAGGTTGTCGGTGCTGGTGACCGCCAGATCGAGCGAGGCGTTCAGATTGAAGGTGCCGAGGCGGCGGCCCGGAGCGTCGTACTCGGGACGATCACGATCGCGGACCGACACGCTCTCCTGGCGCGCCACGTCTTGAACTTGTTGAGTCTGGGCCGCCGCATGCGCGGGCGCCAGAACGATGAGCGACGCCGCGAACAGCGACGCAAATGGATTGATACGCAAGATTTCCCCCAAGCCGCCAGGATAGAGTGAGCGGCCCAAAATCTCGCGGGATTGGCCCACTTCGCAACAGGATGCGCTCGCAGCGGGAATTTGCGTACGGGCTTGATTAACGCGCTGGTTACGTCCGGTCATGTGCGGCTCCCTTTGGCGCGCAGAGTGACGTGCCGTGGTTAAAGCAACGCAACCAGCAGGCGAGGAAGAGCGCTGGTAATGTCTGCAAAATTCAGAAGTTATGCGCCCTAAGCGGTGGACGCGACGCTTTCCGGCTTCTTGTTGTACGCACGATACACCATTTCCGACGGCGGGCCGACGAGAAACTTCTCGGCCCCGTCGCTCAGGGCCCGGGCGTAGACTTCGATGGCCCCGTCGAACGCCTCGATCGTTTGGTCGATATCCGCGTCCTTGTGGGCGTAGGAGACGACAATCGAAGGAGCGATGACGCCGCGCTTGATCAGCTCCTGAAGCAGCACGCAGCGATAGGCCTGGCTCGGCTTCTTGTCCGGGCCGGTCGTCCCGAACACGGCGTTCGAGGGCATGCCCATGACCGTAACGTGCTCATGGACCCCCCGCGCGCGGGCAGCCTGCTCGATGCCGGTCATCAGGCGCTTACCGGCGCGGATCATGTGCTCGATCACCGGCTCGTTCTTGTAAACGTCCATCGTCGCCATCATCGCGGCCAAGCCGTGGGTTTCGCCGCCATGGGTGGTCGACATCAGGAACACGCGGGGCTTCTCCCACTGCTCCAGATCGCCCAGGCGCATGAATTCGCGCTTGCCGGCGAGCGCCGACACCGAGAAGCCGTTGGCGATGGCCTTACCCCAGGTCGAGAGATCCGGGTCGATGTCGTACATGTGCTGCGCGCCGTAATTGTGCAGGCGGAAGCCGGAGATCATCTCGTCCAGAATGAAGAGCGCGCCGTCTTCGTGCGCCAGGCGCTTCAGTTCGTGGAGGAAGTTGTCTTTCGGATCGTTGCCGCGCGTCGGCTCGAGGATGAAGCCAGCGATCTGCTTCGGATACTTCGCGAGCAGCGTTTTGACGCTCTCGATGTCGTTGTATTTGAACTTCACAGTTAGGTCGGTGACGGCCTGGGGCACGCCGCCATTGATCGGCGTGGTGCCGATGAACCAATCATCGACCGCAAAGAACGGATGATCGCCGCAGATCGCGATGATGTCGCGGCCAGTGTAGGCGCGCGCGATCTTCACGGCGCCCGAGGTGGCGTCGGAGCCATCCTTCGAGAACTTCACCATCTCCGCGTTCGGGATCATCGAAAGGAATTTCTCGGCCGCCGCGACTTCGATTGCGGCTGGGCGCGTAAAGTTCACGCCGTTTTCCAGCTCAGCACGCACCGCGGCGAGCACCGGCTCGTAGGCGTGGCCGAGCGTGACCGCGCGGTTGCCCATGCCGTATTCGATATACTCGTTGCCGTCCGCATCCCAGGCGCGGCAGCCTTTGCCACGCACAATGTGGCCCGGCGCCAGCAGCGGGTACTGGTCGTCGCCCTTGGCGTAGGTGTGCGCGCCGCCGGGGATCAGGCGCTGGCCCTTCGCGCGCAGCACGTTCGATTTTTCAAAGCCGGCGTGAGCCATCGTCGTCAGTCCCTATTTCAATAGAAGTTTGCGCGCGAAAAAGGCTTCCGCGTAACGCTCGCGGCACTCGACGCCGCGCAGACGCGCCAGCCCGCGGAAAGTCTCGTCATCGAACCAGGCTTTCGACCGCTGCGTGCCGAAGTGCTTGTGCAAGAGCTCGATCTTACGCGCGAGCACCTCTTCGCTCAGCGGCACATAGATGTTCGGCTGACCCAGATCGCCATCCCATTTCGGAATTTCGTACTCGAGGATCAGGTGATCGCGGAACGTATTCCAGGCCAGCTCGCAGACCATGCGGTGATCCTGGTGCGCGTCGTTGCGCTGGTGACAGAGCACAACGTCCGGCTTCTGCAGACGCTTCAGCCCCTCAACCCAATCCTTCACCGCCGTGCGTTCAGCTGGAAAATAGCCGTCACGGAATTGACCGAGATGAATCTCGGCATGCTTAGCGCCGGCGAGGAACTCCATCGCACTGGCGCGCGCTTCATCGGCGCGCTCCCCCGGCGCGGACAACGCGCACCAATCGATCGACACTTCAGCGCCGGAGGCAATCCAAGAGAGGATCGCGCCGCCAGCGCCGATTTCAATGTCATCAGAGTGCGCGCCGAGCGCCAGCACACGCAGCGCCTTGCCCGGCCGTGCGAGGTCGAGCGACAGCATGCTTAGGCTTTCGGCTTCTTGCCGTTGCCGTTGACCTTCCAGGGCATCTCGCCCTTCTCCATCATCTCTTCGAGCACTTGGCGGTCACGCAGCGTGTCCATCGAGCGCCAGAAGCCGGTGTGGCGATAGGCCATCAGCTTGTTCTCTTTGATCAGGCGCGCGAACGGCTCGACCACGAGCTCTTCGCCGTCATTCATATAATCGAAGATCGCCGGCTTCAGCAGGAAGAAGCCGCCATTGATCCAGATCTCGGAGCGATCCGAGGTGATGAAGGCGTTGACCTTGCCGTCTTCGGCAATGTCGGCGAGGTGGTAGGTCACCGGCGGATGCACCGCGAGGAAGCAGGCGATCTTGTCCGACTTCTTGAACTTCTCGATCATGTCATCGAGGTTCACGTCCGAGAGGCCGTCGCTGTAGTTGGCGCAGAACATCTCTTCGTTCTTGACGTGATCGCGCACAGCCCAGAGCCGGCTGCCGATATTGCGCCAGACGCCCGTATCGATCATCGCCACGCGCCAATCTTCCTCGCGCGGGCCGAGCATCTCGATCTTCGCACCCTCGACGATGCAATCGCCGTAGGTCTGCGTCTTATAGTTAAGGAAGAAGTCCTTAACCGTGTTGGCTTTGTAGCCCAGGCAGAGCACGAAATCCTTGTGCCCGTACTGGCTGTAGTAATTCATGACATGCCAAAGGATCGGCTGATGACCGATCGGGATCATCGGCTTTGGCACACTTTCGGAATACTCGCGGATGCGCGTACCGAGACCGCCGCAGAATAGAACGACTTTCATGACCCCTGCTCGCAAGGCTGAGCGCGCTTCTCGCGCCAGCCGTTAAGGCTGCAACCATTGTGCCGCTAGCGCCCTGTTACGCGCACCAATTTCCGCCTTCGTCAACGACCTCGTCCAATAGGCGGAAAACACACGTCAGTAGGCGTTTAACTTGACAAGAACCACGCTCTGACGGCACCTGGAAAATCCCGACAAAATTTGGAAGTCACCACCGGCGCGCGAGCGGCCGTGGCGCAGCTTAAGTGCGGCCCGGAACGTGCTTTACGCGAAGGTGAACGGCGAACCGTCGCGATTTAGGAAAGCAGTCCATGCCCGTCATTCGTGAGTCACTGGTCCAGAAGCTCTACCAGCCCGGCAAAGGCCAGGAGCTCTGGGACTTCGCCAACACGCTTTACCCGATCTGCCGCTCGATCTCGGGCAATGGCGTCCGGGAGACGCTGGGCCACATCAAGTCCAAGATCGACCTGCAAATCCATGAAGTCCCGTCGGGCACGCAGGCCTTCGACTGGACCATCGCGCCGGAGTGGAACATCCGCGACGCCTGGATCAAGGACCCGCAGGGCAACAAGATCATCGACTTCAAGAAGCACAATTTGCATGTGCTGAACTATTCAGGCCCGATTTCCGGCAAGTTCCAGCTGGCCGACCTGAAGAAGCACATCTTCACCATGCCGGATCAGCCCGACCTGATCCCGTACCGGACCAGCTATTACAACATCAACTGGGGCTTCTGCATGAGCCACGACCAGCTGATGAGCCTGCCGGACGGCGAGTATGAAGCGTTCATCGATTCAGATCACAACCCGAACGGCTCGCTGACCTACGGCGAATACTTCCTGCAGGGCGAGAGCGACGAGATCTTCCTGTTCTCGGCCCATTGCTGCCACCCCTCGCTCGCCAACGACAATTGCTCGGGCATGAGCGTCAACACGCACTTGGCCGAGGCTCTCACCTCGCTCCAGGGCAAGACGCGCTACTCGTACCAGTTCATCTTCGCGCCGGGCACGATCGGCTCGATCACCTGGCTCAGCCGCAACGAAGACAAGATCAAGCGCATTAAGAATGGCCTGATCCTCTCGTGCGTCGGCGATCCGGGCGGCCCGACCTATAAGCGCAGCCAAGCCGGCGACGCGATCATCGACCGCGCTGTCGAAAAGATCCTGCGCGACGAGGAAGCCAACCCAAACATCGTCGACTTCTGGCCCTATGGCTATGACGAGCGCCAGTACAACTCGCCGGCCTTCCGCCTGAACGTTGGCCTCTTGCTGCGCTCGCGCTTCGGCCTTTTCCCGGAATACCATACGTCGGCCGACAACATGGAATTCTTGAAGCCGGACGCGCTTGAGAAGTCCTACAAGAACACGCTCCAGATCATCGACATCATGGAGAACGAGTACAAGACGGTGAACCTTGCTCCTCACGGCGAACCGAACCTCGGCAAGCGCGGCCTTTACGGCGCCATCGGCGGCGACAAGAAGGCGTACGACGCCAACTTGCCGGTGTTCTGGATGCTGAACCAATCCGACGGCCAGCATTCCCTGCTGGACATCGCCCAGCGCGCTAAGCTGCCCTACGAACGCATCCACGATGCGGCGAAGGTGCTGAGCGAGAACAACCTGCTCGAAGTGCTCGAAGCAAAATAAGAGCTAACGGCGTGGGGAACGAGGGCCGCGGCGCTTGATGGCGTCGCGGCCTTTTCGTTTAAGAGAAGCGATGCTGAACGCCGACACCTTCCGCCACCTCACGCGCCTTGCGGTATTCGGCTTGGCGGCCGAAAGCATTGTCGTCGCCGCAGCTTCGTGGCTCGCGCTGATCGCGCCGCCGTTGGACCTGCTGAACCAAGTCGCGCCGTTTTGGCTGCTGGTTGCGCTCGCTGGGCTGGCTGCGGTGCGCTTCGGCCTACGAGAACGGCGCGAACGATTGCTTGCAAGCATTGCGTTCGCCGCGGCAGCTCTCGCACATACGACGCTGATTGCGCCGGAACTGCTGCGGCCGGCGTCGGAAACCGTGACCGCAAACACCGATGCGCCGCGCGTCCGGATTGTTTGGCTCAACACACAAAGCGGATCCTCACCTGAAGGGGTGACCGAGTATCTCGCAAACTCCGGCGCCGATTTCCTGCTGCTCGCTGAGTATCATCCCGAAGGCAACGCAATCCCGGAAGGCATCCGCTCGGCATACCCATACCTTGCTGCTTGCCTCGAGCCACACGACTGCAACGTCGTCATCCTCTCTCGGCACGCGCCGCTGGCGCAGCGCCCGACCTATGCCGAGTCAGAAACCGGCTTGAGAATGGTCTGGGCCGATTTCAGCATCGATGGCGCGCCTCTACGCCTCGTAGGCACACACCTCCATCGCCCCTATCCAGCTCGCCGATACGCAGAGCGACGCGGCGAACTACTGGAGTTCATCGCGGATAGCGAAGACAACATGATCTTGGCCGGAGACTTCAACGCCGCCCCTTGGTCATTTGCCTTGCGCCACTTCGACGAACGCAGCGGCCTGACCCGTCACGACCGCGCCATGCCGACTTGGCCCGCCGCCGAATGGACACGCCTGCGTCTCCCGGCGCCGATCGCGTTTCTGCCTATCGACCACATCTATTCCAGCGGCAGCTGGACGCTTGTGTCCATCAATCGCGGTCCACGCACCGGTGCTGATCACTTCCCCATCGAAGCAGAGTTCGCGTGGTCGCCGGCGCGTCAGCGCTGATCGATCACGCGTTCGGCATTCACAACAGCGCGAGAAGCGCCACAGAACACGCGTTGGTGATTGCGGCTTACTTGTGCACGCACGCGAACCTGCGCTCTCCTTCATCTTGTTAGGAGGGAGACATTCATGTCCTACAAATTGAAACTCGGTGTAGCTCTTGGCGTCGCTGCGTTGGCCTTGCCAACTTTTGCGTTCGCGCAAGATCCTTCGACGCGGACCGATCTGACGATCGTCGGCGCCGTCAGCACCGATCGCCTCGAACAGATCGCCGACACCAACGCGACGCCGGTCGCGGAAATGCCGGTTGTCTACGAAGACGAAGCGGAAACCGCGGATGACTCAGCGGCGGACTCGACCACGGACGCTGCGGCAGACGCGGAGTAAATCCGCGATCTACTTGAGAGCGGCGGCGATCTCACTGTCGCCGCCGCTATTTCTTCAGCCGCCGGCGCGGGCGCGGACCTCAGCCATAGTGTCGAGACGGAGCAAACTCGCCAGCTGGCCAGCGGCCGCGATCGAACGCGGATCCCCATCGCCAATCGTCAGCGCGATGTGCGTGCTATCGAACTCGCGCAGCGACAAATCAAAGCTCTGCCAGTGGCCATCAACATAAGCCACGACCCAGCTGTGCGGGATGAAGGCGTTGCTGACGCCGTGATAGCTTTCGCGCGAGTACGAGACGCCGCTGGCGACGCGCGTTGGAATGCCTGCTGCGCGGCCAAGCGCCGCCAGGAGCACAGCCGCTTCCGTGCAATCGCCTCTGCGGCGCTCGATCGTGTCGAGTGCCGAATAGTGACCGTTGAAATCGGCCTCTTCGAGGTAAGGAATCCCGCGCTCGAGCAAGAGTTCCATTTTGCGCCCATCGGAGACGTTGTACCCCCGGATGGCTGCGGCCATCGCCTGCAAGCGAGGATGATCACTTTGCAACCAGGTTGTCGGCCGTAGCGCCGCCGCAAGTGTTTCCGCGTCAGCCGGCAAGCCCGGCCCGCAAGTGTTGCAGATGTCCAGCGTGATGAAGCCGTCCTCGGCGCGGACGCGCTGCTCGCCGGTTTGCGGCAGCGGAAAGTTCACGCCGTCACGGAACGCATAGCGATAGCGGATGTGACCGCGCCGCGCGTCCTGCGAAATCCGAAACGGCGCGCGCTGCGCCATATTCGGAATAACCTGATATGGCGGATGCGCGCGTTCAGCGGTTCCACGATCAGTCAGCTGCACGCGGAAAGTCTCGCCGAACATCGGCTGGGCGACTTCGAGCAAACGCCCGTTCTGCAAGACAATGCGCGACACGCCGCGCAAGTCCTGACCTTCATAGCGCCAACGCATCGCGGCCAGCCGGCCCTCCGCATCAGGAGCGCCAAGCGCCTCCACGACAATCCGCTCCACGGCGAGCGCATCGCTGTCAAAGTTCATGAACTCAAGGCGCGGCGTTTCTTGCGGCGACCAACTCTGCAAGAGCGCTTCGCCATCATCGAAGCGGACGTCCGCCGGCAAATGGATCGTTTCACGGCCGCTCCCAGTCGCGGTTTCGCGCACAACGTCGACGCGGCCGGCGCCAACGCTCGCGCTGGTGCGGCTCCAGAAGCGCCCTGTGCGCGCCGTGGATTCGATCGAAAGCACCTGGCCTGACGCATCTTCGCGCACGATTGTCCGCGCGCGAGTGCGGTTGGCGGGGCCGCCGCGCTCCCGGAGATAAATCTGCTGACTCTCGATCAAGTCACGACCATCGGCGCGCGTTTCAACTTCAAGCGAAACATGCCCAAGCTTCGCGCCGCTATCGGCGACAATCGTGTACCAGGTGGTTGGATTGTTCGCCGCCGCGGGCGTCGCCGCTAGCGCAACGGCGCAAAGGAATGTCGCAAACCACCTCACCCGCCAAGGCTAACGTGAATGACGACGGGTTCTAGCTCACGAGTACGCGACCACGGATGCCTTCACGCCAAATTGAGGCGCCGCGTGATCCCGATGCTGGAAAGAAAGCTCTCGTCGTGACTGACGACCAAGAGCGCACCATCATAGGCGGCCAGGCCCGCCTCCACGACCTCGATCGAGTCGATGTCGAGATGGTTGGTCGGCTCATCCAGGATCAACAGCGGCGGCAGCTCGGCGCCGCCAAGCACGCAAGCCAGCCCCGCGCGTAACATTTGCCCGCCGCTCAACGTGCCCGCGGTTTGCATGGCGGCATCGGCGCGGAACCTGAACCGCGCTAGCGCCGCCCGGCATGCGTTCTCGTCGGCCTCGGGATTGAGACGCAGGAAGTTATCACGGATCGACTGCGCCGGATCGAGCAGGCTTACGCGCTGATCGAGCAACGCAAGTGAGGTGAACACCTGCACCTCCCCCGCCCAGGGCGTCAGCGTGCCGGTGATCAGCGCGAGAACCGTGGTTTTTCCGGAACCGTTTGCGCCTGTAATCGCGATGCGCTCAGGACCGGTGACCGAAAAGGATAGCTGCTTCACAACTGGGTTGTCCGGCTCATAACCAGCGCGAACATCTGCAAGCTTGAGCACGGCTTTCTGCGCTGGAAGCCCTGTGGAGGGTAGTGACACTTTGAACGGCTGCAGAACCTCGATGCGCTCGCGCGCCGCGGCAGCATCGGCCTCGGCCTCCTCGCGCTGACGTTCGGCCAAGCGCGACAGGCTCCCGCTTGTCTCTTCGGCTTTGCGCTTCATGCCGCCGATGAGGATACGCGGCATATCTCCGCGCGCCGCCTTACGTTTGCCGGCGCCATCCTTGCGCGCTTTACGTTCGGCCATGATCTGCGCGGTCTCCGCGACATCGGACGCGCGCTTCTCGGCGTCGGCCAAATCATGCTGAGCCGCCGTCAGCTCCATCGCCTTGCGTTCACGGTAGGCGCTCCAATTGCCGCCATATCGGCGCGTGCCGAGCGTGGTCATCTCGACAATCGCATCCATCGTGTCGAGCAGCTCACGATCGTGGCTGACAATGATAGCGCCGGCGCGCCAGCCGGCGAGCAGATCGAGCACGGCGGCGCGGCCTGACCGATCCAGATTGTTTGTTGGCTCATCGAGGATCAAAAAATCAGGCTCGGCAAAGATGAGCGCCGCCAGCGCAGCGCGCGTGCGCTGCCCGCCGGAGAGCGTGGCGAGTGGCGCTTGCGCATCCGCTTCCAGCGCGAAGCGCGCCAATGACGCAGCCAGGCGCGCCTCAAGTGACCAATCGGCGGCGCCGAGTTCATCGTCACTAGCCTCACCGCGCGCTACGCGATCCAGCACTTCGAGCTGCGCTTTAACACCGAAAAGATCGGCGATCGTTTCGGCGGGATCGACCTGCACGATCTGACGCAAAACCGCGACGCGACCACTGACGGAGACAACGCCACTGCGCGGCGCAAGCTCACCGGCGATGATCCGCAATAGCGTGGTTTTGCCCACGCCGTTTCGGCCCACGAGGCCTGCGCGTTCAGCGCCGAAGGTGAAATCGAGATTGGAGAACAGCTCACGCCCATCTGGCGTGGCCCAACTCAAGTTGGAAAGCGTGATTGTAGCAGGCATGATGGGACGCACTTCTCTTGGAGACAAAACAACGGGGTTTGCTCAGAGAATGTCCATCGCCGCACGCGTTCCTACCGGTTGCTGAGAAGCGCAAAATAATGAAGCCGCGCCCTGATTCAAGGCGCGGCCTCAATTTTCACTCGTTGTTCCGGTCCTAGAACCGAACCGGCAGCGAACTCGGCTTCACGCCGCTCTTCTCGGGCGCGACGAAGTCCGGCCAGGCCTTATCCTTGTCCGACATTTCGCTGACAGGCAGTGGCCACTTCAGCCCGAAGGCCGGATCGTCATGGCGATAGCCGCCGTTCGAATCCGGCACATACATCGCCGAGCAGAGATAGCTCACCTGCGTATCGTCCATCAGCGTTTGGTAGCCATGGGCGAAGCCGCGCGGGACGTAGAGCTGGCGGCCGTTCTCGAACGAAAGGTCGAAGCCTTCCCACTTCAGGTAGGTGCTCGAGTGCGGGCGCATGTCGATGATGATGTCATGCACGGCGCCTTGCAGCGCGCGGACGACCTTCACTTCGTAGTGCGGATCCACCTGGAAGTGCATGCCGCGAACGGTGCCCTTCTTCTTCGAGTAGCCGGTGTTGTGCTGCGGGTAGCTGACCTCGAGATTGTTCTCGGCGAATTCCTTCATGCAGAAGGAACGGCCAAACCAACCGCGATTGTCGCCGAACGGCGTCATCTCGATGAGGACGACGTCCTGCAGTGTGGTCTTGTGGAATTTCATTGGGCGGCGACCGCTTCCGCGCCAGGACGCAGCTCGTTGGTGAGCATTTGATCGGCGAGGAGCTTTTTGATGTGCTTGATGCGGTTGTAGCGCGTGCCTTCGAACTCCTCGACCGTGATGCCGCTCTTCTTGTAGGCGGCGTAGAGTTGCTCGGCGCCCTTCACCGCATCCCATTGCGGCTGGAAGCCCGGCAGCGTCTTTTTGATCTTCTCGAAGCTAACGCGATACGAGCGTGGGTCTGGGCCGGCTTCGCTGGTGAGCTCGATCGTCGTGTTCGGCACGATGTCGCGCACGATCTCGGCGATCTGGCGGACGGTGTAGTTATGCGCCGTCTGGCCGACGTTGAAGGCTTCGCCGCGGACCAGATCGGCCGGGGCTTCCAGCGCGGCGATGAAGGCGCGCGAAATGTCTTCGATGTGAACGATCGGGCGGATCGGCGTGCCGTCGCTTTTCAGCAGGATGACGCCC
This sequence comes from uncultured Terricaulis sp., assembly GCA_964446305.1. Taxonomy (GTDB): domain Bacteria; phylum Pseudomonadota; class Alphaproteobacteria; order Caulobacterales; family Aquidulcibacteraceae; genus Vitreimonas. Next base: position 29,898 of record CAYUOC010000010.1, read on the forward strand.
TTGGTCATGCCCCAGGCGACGAGGTTGTTCAGCACGATGTCAAAGCGTTGGCGCGGTGATACGCCGTAAGCGGTCGCCGGGCGAATGAACACCGGGCAGAAGTTTTCGTCCGCCATCGGCTTCACGTCGCGCTCAACCAGCACCTTCGATTCACCGTACGCCGAGACCGGCGCGAGCTTGCCGGTTTCGTCGATCATCTCATCGCCTTCGGTCTTGCCGTAGTTCGAGCAGGACGAGGCGAAGATGAATTTCGGCACGCCGGCTTTCTTGGCGAGTTCGGCAATCTTGACCGACGCGAGATGGTTCACATCGTAAGTGAGGCTCGGATTGAGATCGCTCAGTGGGTCATTCGAGAGCGCCGCGAGGTGGATGATCGCGTCGAAGCCCTCGACGTCTTCAAGGCGCACATCGCGCGTGTCGCGGATGATGGTTGGGATATCGACGATCTGGCCGCCGTCTTCGAAGGTGCAGCGCGAGTAGAGATCGGCGTCCAGGCCAACCACTTCGTGCCCAGCCTTTTGCAGCATGGGCGTCATCACCGTGCCGATATAGCCGCGCGAACCCGTCAACAGGACCTTCATGGAACTCTCGCCTCTCTCGTTAGCTCGCGCGTATCCAGCACGCGGGCGCCTCTATTCTATGCCGCGAGCGCGTCCCGCCCCAAGGCCGGACACGTCCGCGTGCTGATGTTTATTCATGCAAGAAGCGCCGCTCGCGCGCTTCGCTAATTCCGGCTCAAATCGCGCCGGGATCCTTCTTCCAGAACAGCAGCGCCACCGTCGCGGCGACGATTTCGACTTCGCGCCACCAGGTCCAGTTGCGCACATACTCGACGTCGTACTTCGTGCGCGCGCGAACCTTTTCGACCGTCTCTGTCGGGCCGCGGCAGCCGTTCACTTGCGCCAGACCGGTAACGCCCGGACGCGCCGCGAAGCGTTCCGGATACGTCGGGTCAACGCTTTCAAAGTGGATGTCGTGCTCAAGCGCGTGTGGGCGCGGGCCGATGATCGACATGTCGCCCTTCAGCACGTTGAGAAGCTGCGGCAGCTCATCCCAGCTCGAACGGCGCAGGAAGGCGCCCAAACGAGTGATGCGCGCATCGTGATGAACGGCTTGCACGACGCCGCGGTTTTCCATGACCGACATAGTGCGGAACTTGTAAATGCGGAACGTTTTGCCGCCGAGGCCGCCACGCTCCTGTTGGAAGATCGCATCGCCAGGGCTGTCGAGCTTCACCGCGATCGCCGTGGCGATCAGCAGCGGCGACAGAACGACCAGCGCGGACGACGAGGCAAAGATGTCGAAGGCGCGCTTCGACCAGCCGCCAACAGGCAACGTTTGGTTGGCGGGCTCAGCATCGCTCGCTTTGCGCACGACCTCGACGGGCGGCGGCGGCTCTGAGGCCATCGGCGGAACGGGCGGCGTAATCGCAGTGAGGCGCGGGCGCGCGCTCGGGGCGCGAACTGGTGCTGCGGCGCTAGCGCTTTCTTCGCTAGCTTTCGGCATTTCCTGCATAGCAACCCCGCTTGGCTCGCCTCTTCTGCAGCGAGCTTCTCAGCATTTTCACTAAAGCCACCGCGACCGCGTATTGCAAGCGCTCACTGGTATCTCAGTGTGAAATTCGAACGCGCTCGCCCCGTGCGCGAAGCGCGCGTCAAAGCGAAACAACTTCTCTCCACCGCTGTGGAAAACCCGCACCAGACGAAAACTGTCTCAGCTCTTGCTGAAGTCGTACGTCGGATACGAGTAATAGCCCGGCACGCGACGATCGACACCGTTGAGCGCGACGCCGCGAATGTTGGCGCCGGCGTCGTGCAGCTGCTGCAGCGCGGCGCGGACAGCACGCATCGGCGTCTTTTGCCAACGTGAAACGATCACTACAGCATCGGCCTTCGACGCCGCGACCCGCGTCTCGGCGACGGCCAGCACCGGCGCGCAATCGAGAACGATCAGATCGAACGAACCGCGGAGTTCCGCGATCAGGCGGCTCATGTCCTCGGCGCCGAAAATCTCTTTCGGCGTAAAGCCCGAGCCGCTCACCGGCAACACGCACATGCCGCTGGCTTCGTCGAGATAGATGGCTTGGCGCCAGGTGGTCTCACCGGAGAGCACTTGGAGCAGACCGACATCCGGCTCGATATCCAGAACCTCTTTCACCGAGCGGCGGCGCAGGTCGCAATCGATGAGCAGAACGCGCTGGCCGGAAAGCGCCGAAACCCGCGCCAGGCACAGCGAAACCGTGGTTTTGCCCTCGTTCGGCAGCGCCGAAGTGATTGCCACGACTTGCGTTTTCGGCTGGCCAGCGGCGAACAGGATGGTGGTGCGCAGCACCCGGAATGCCTCGGTGAAGGCCGACATCTGCCGCTCGATCATGTAGGCGGCGGGGTGCTGTGTCGTCGTCGATGACTGACGCAGCTCGCTGCGGCGGACTTGCGGAATGCTGGCCAGAGCCGGCGCGCCCGTACGGCGTTCGACGTCTTCGGAGCTCGCGAAGCCATCGTCGAGCGCTTCCGCAAGGAAGGCGGCGGCGAGGCCAAGGCCGAGGCCGAGCGCGAGCGACAGCACGAGAGAGATAGAAAGACGCGGCGAGCTCTTCTCGTTCGGCACCGCGGCCGCCGAGATCAGTTCCGCCGGCGCTGTGTTGATGGTGCCTTGGTCGGCAAGCTCGTGAGCGCGCTGCAGGAACGATTCATAGACGGTGCGCGCAGCCGCGGCTTCGCGCTCAAGTTCCCGGAGGCGAACCATTTCCGCGCCACCGCCGGCGAGCTGCAGGCGCAGCGCATCGAGCGTGGCTTGCGATTGGGCGACGCGCGCATTGGCGATATCGACGTCGTTGCGCATGCCGATTTGGATGCGGCGGATTTCAGCGTTGATTTGATTGCGGATGTCCTCGCGCTCGGCGCGGACGTTGGCCAGCGCCGGGTGCGCTTCGCCGTATCGCGTTTCGAAATCGGCTTGGCGGCGCGCGACTGTCGCTTCCTGCGAGCGCAGCTGCGTGATCACCACCGAGTTGAGAACGGTGGCGATGGTGTCAGGCGAACCGCCTTGCGTAATCAGATCCTGGAGCTGGGTGTAGCGCGCCTGGCGCTCCGCTAGATCGCCGCGCGCTTGGTTGAGCGCGGCCTGCGCGTCAGTGATCTGTTGCTCGATCAGCAGCGCGCCTTGGGTGGAAACCAAGCCCGTTGACGAGCGATATTGCTCGACCTCGTTCTCCTTGCCCTGGACGTCGGTGCGCAGTTCTTCGAGACGGGTCGACAGCCAAACGTTGGCGCGCGCGGCGCTCTCGATGCGGGCTTCGATTTGGTAGCGCTGGAACAGCTCGACCAAGTGGTTGGCCATCGCCGCGGCGCGTTCGGGGCTCTGCGAGGTCGCCTGGACTTCGGCGGCGTAGGTCAGGCCACGGCGGCGCACCGTGATCGCGCCACCTACCGCCTTCACGACGGCTTCGTGAGCTTCGGAACGATACGCTTGGGCAGCCGGGCTTTGATCGTCGGCGGCGGGCGCTTCGGGGTCATCAAGCGCGGCGTTCCACTCCGGGTCGTTCATAAGGCCGAGCGCATCGACGAGGCGGCCCGTGAGCATGTTCGAACGCAGCACTTCGAGCTGGGAATCGACAACCGCGCCGCTGGCTGGGGTGTCCGGGCGGCCAGTTGGCTGTTGCGGGCCGGGCGCCTGCTCGCCGCCGCCGCTCATCATCACCAGCGCGGTTGCGCTGTATTGGGGCGGCTGGATCATGAACAGCGTGAACGCCAGGGCGAACGCCACAGCGGCAACCGCGGCGATAAGCATCCAACGGCGGACCAGGAACTCGAAAACCCACTTCAGGCTGAACGTACCCAGTTCACCCCCGTCCTCGGGTGGGAGATTCATCTCACCCGTGGGCTTGCGGATGGCGATTACGTTCATTGTGTGCGTTCCTTGTCCGCGCGGTTCTCGGCGGACCCCCAGCGTTGAAAGCAATTCCTCCGCCAGCGGGGCGGACCCTACCACGTCTTAACTTGGGACACAGCGCGCACTAGAGCGCTGAGCACTTCGCCCCACAAAAACGTTGGCGCGTGTCGCATTTGCGTCGCGGAAATCACTCCTGCCCTCGCCTCCGGAGAACGACGAAGCGCGACGCGTTGAAACGGATTTCGCCCAGCACGAGAGTCACAACCACATCGGGAAGCGTTCGCATCGCGCGACGCGCGAGCCTGCAAACAGAGTTCGCCAAAAACGAGAATTCGTACTAGACTGCCCCAAAGGCGACAGACGTCACGGTGCGATGCACAAAACTTGGCTAACGAAAGCCCCGGAACCTGAAGCCGCCAACTGCGTTCCCCCCAGGATCGACTGAAATTTGTCCGAAATTTAACTGAAGAAAATAGAACAATCTGGCCCATCAACCTTCCGGAAGTTTCCGGCGACTAAAGTCAAGAACGCCAATTCTGGCGATTGTGAATTGAACGAGCGCGGGCGAAGATTTTGACCTACCTGGTCCCCCAACCGCAGGCAGCCGCACGCAAGGCTGACATCGACGTCCGAGCGTCAGCGGCGCCGGTTCGCCGCTCGACCCAAAAGCGCTGGCCGATGGCGCTTTCTATCTGGGCCGCGGTTGCGGTCAGCTTGGCGATGTGGGCCGGGATCGTTTGGATCATCAGCCTCTTTATGGGGCTCTTCGCCTAAAGCTCACCGTCGGCTTTGACGGCCCGACTATTGCTCTGGCAGGTACCGTCATCGCCTGGTCACCCGGGCGCCTTGGGCTGCCCCGTTAATGCCAACCGCCTCCCCCTCATCGAAGGCCCCGCTCGTGGCGGTCATCACCCCTTGCTATAATGGGGCGAAGCACATCGAGGCGGCGATCCTGGCTGTTCAGGCTCAGACCTACCGGCCGCTCGTCCACTGCATCGTCGATAACGCCAGCACCGATGCGACGCCCGAGATCATCGCCCGCTACGCCAACGCGGACGTGCCGATCATCACCATCCGCAATCCGGAAACCATCACGTTCCAGCAAAACTCGAACATGGTGGCGACGCTGATCCCGGCGGAAGCCACCCACTTCCGGATGCTACACGCCGACGACACCATGCCGCCCAACGCCATCGCCGACATGATGGACGTAGCGCTGAGCGACGACACGATCGTCATGGTCGCCGGCATCGAGAAGATGAACGGCGTTCTCCGCCCGCACTACTTTCCGCCGGAGTGCACGGTGTACGAAGCCAGCAACATGCTGGCGCGCTACTTGTCGGACGAAGCGCACATCCCGACCGCCCACGTTCTCTACCGGACCGACGTGATCGAACCCGGCGTGCCATTTTACTCGAACGAGACGGTGGAATGTTACATTGAGGCCGTCTGCCGGGTGCTCTCGCGCGGCAAGCGCGCCGGCTTCGTGCACAAATACCTCGCCGATACGACGCGCTATGAAGGGTCGGGTTCGCTTTCGTTCACGCTGGCCCCCAAAGTGAAGGCCGTGATCTGGGAGAAGCTGCTCAACACCGAGCGCTTTGGCCCGGCGCATCTCTCCAACACGGAATACAAGCGTGTGCTCCGCCGTTTCCTGCGCGTTTATTATCGCCGCCTGCTGTTTTGGGCTGTTTCCGGGTCGTTCGAGATTGCGGTGCGGGACTACAAACGCCTGAAATCGCGCGGCCACGCGCCCAACGTTTGGGATTTCATCGAAGCGGTGGCCGTTTGGCCGTATTATTTGTTCGCCAAGAAAATCAGCAAACCGCACGCGCCACGCCCGTGGCAGCCTGACGCGACAACGTCGGTCAGCTAGCCCAGATCGATCGCGCGCAACGCAGCGCGCAGCTCTTCCTTCATCGCGGCGACCTTCTGACGGACCTGCGCCGCATAGCCATCACGGCCTGCGATCATGGCGCTGATCTGCTGCGTGAGCTTCTCGAACGCGACGTTCTCAACGTCGTGACAGAACGCGCCCAGCCCAACATCGGCCATCAACGCGTCATTCTTCGGGCCGTAGCCCAGCGAGATCAGCGGCCGGCCCATCTTCAGGGCTGCGATTTGGACATGGTAGCGCGAGGCGATCACGATGTCGGTCTCACCGATCGCGGCCATCGCGTCGTGGATCGAGTTCATCGCCTCCAGCTTCGGCGTGACCAGCGGCCGTCCGAGGCGCGCCTCGACATCGCGCGCCGCCGTCAAGTCCGTCGGCGCCTGGCCGATCACAGGGCGGACCTCGTAGCCGTGCTCGAACAGCCACGCGATCAGGCGCACATGCAGATCGATATAGGCTTCGTAGGCGGCCTTGCTCGCGTGCCAGCCGCGATAGGTCATGATGCCCACGCCAACTGTGACCGGAGCGCCCGCGGGCCGCTCCGCCGAGGCTGCCGGCGGCAACAAGAACGCCAAATCCGGGATGACGGCATCCTGAGGCCCATCGACGCCGAGCTTGCGCATGAAGTCGTAGGAATCCTGGTCGCGATACAGGCGGCGCGCCGCCAGGCCGCCAGCCTGGCGCATCATCACGCGGCTGATCGGACTGACGATCGGCCCCGCCCCCACGCTGACGAACACCCATTTCACGCCGGCAATCCGCGCGGCCAGACACCAGCGCAGCAGCTTGCTTGGCCAACCCAGCGGCGTATCGCGGAAATCATCGAACACGCCGGTGCCGCCGGAGAGAATAACGTCGTAGTCCTTCAGGGCGCGCAGGCAGGCGATCCAGTTCGACCAGGTGCTCGGCTGACGCAGCAACAGCGTATCGATCTTGCGCCAGATGCCCTTCGGCCGTTTGAGGATGGCGATGGCGCGCGCGCCGTAGCGTTCGGTTACGACACTGGGGTCGCTCGCGATGGCCGAGAGCTCGGCTTCCGGCCACTCGGCGCGAAGGTACTCGTACAGCGCCTCGAACGAAGCATCGTTGCCGAAATTGCCCGAACCATAACCGCCAAAAATGGCGATACGGCGCTTGCTCTTGGCTTGCGCCTGAGCTTTCGCGTCAGCGTTTGGAACGGTGTCGGGCATCAGTGTGCTATCGCCGCTGCGGCGCGTTCTGCAACGCATCTCGGATCACCGCCCAGTAGCGATCCTTGGCCCCTTTTGCGCTGTAGGCTTCCACGCGCAGCGGACCCTTGGCCGCATAAACGCGCCGGCGCTCCGGGTCCGCCATCGCGGAAAGCGCCTCCGCCATGCGCTCCACCGAGCCAACCGGCGTCAGCACGCCATGCGCTGCGAAGGTGAGGTCGGTGATGCTTTCGCGCGGCGCCTCCGCCAGAATCTCAGAGGGCCCCGATGCCGAGTTCGTCGCGATCGTCGGCCGTCCCAGAGCCATCGCTTCAACCAGCGCGTTCGGAAATCCCTCGATACTGGATGAGAGCACGACGAGTTCGGCGCCTCGCATCAACGGATACGGGTTCTCGAAGAAGCCCGGCAACATCACCCGATCACCGACGCCGCATTCGTGAGCCAGCGCGATCAACTGATCGCGGAGTTCGCCGGCGCCGGCGATAACCAGTTTTTCCTTCACCTTCGCCGCTGCGTAGGCGCGGATGAGAACGTCGAAACCCTTGGACGGCACCAGACGGCCCGCCGCCATGATGTAGGGCTCGCCAATATCGATCGGGGAAGGCTCAGCCGCGCGCGCGTGGATCAACTCGACATCCACCGGGTTGGGAATGGTGATCAGCTTTTCGGGCGGCAACCCGAAATGGACGCGCAGGTCGTCGCCGACGCCGTCCGACACTGAGATTACTTTGTGCGCACGCGGATAAAGCGTGCGGATCATGGCGCGCGAAACCGCGCCTCTGGCGCCACTGCCGAACTGAGCACTCGCGTTGGCGCGCTCGCTGATGATGCTCGATCCACCAGCGTTAATCACATTAGCGAAATTGGCGCGCCGCAGAAAACTTAGGCAAACGTCCGGCCTTACCTCCGCGAAGAGTTTGCGTACTTCCAGCACACTGCGCGCGAGCGACATCCGCCCATCGAGCTGCCGGATATTGACCCATTCTGGCGCAGTGTTACCGGCCTGCTCTACGTCGATCAGACCCAGGGTAATGTCGAATTCTTGCCGCTCGGCCTCGGAGTGGCGCAAGAGCGTGCACATCACCCGCTCGGCGCCGCCGCCGACGAGTGAGTTAATCAAAAATAGGACGCGCTTGCGCTGCGTCACGGAACGCCCCCCGAACGGCTCACTTTGGTCGTGCGCGCCTTGCAAGCAAAATGCAACACGGATCGCGCGCACAAGTCTGCACGAATGTTGCTACAGGAGTGCCATCTAGGGATGGCCGTCAAGTACGCTCGCAATCCGCGCGGAGACCAATCGCGTAGGGCGAAAAAACGTGCAAATAGAATGTGCATGCGGCTGGGTTAAGCGGACATGATTTCCAACGAGCTAGGCCTTCAATCGCCGTCCTTGCCGGCGTACTTGCTCTACCCGGTCGCGCTGCTTTCGCTGTTAATCATAATCTTTGTGATGGCGCGCACGCGCAACCGCGCGGCCGCGTTCGTGATCGGCGCGGCATGGCTGCGCTACATTATGTCGGCCTTCCACACGCTTACCTACCGGCCGCTGGTGGCCGGCATGTCCGCCAACGCCCTGGGTTCGATGGGCACGTTCGCGGTGGGCTTGCTGTGCATCAACTGGCGCCATCTGGCGCTTCGGTTCCTGTTGCCGTTCTACGTTTTGATCGCTTTGGCGATCACCAGCGCCGTCGCCAATGATGGCTTTACGCCCGGCCTCATCACGGTCATCACCAAGCACGGCTACCTTATCGTCATCATCCTTTGCGTGTTCGGCGCGATGCGGCGCATGCACGACGGCGACTTCATGGCCGCCCTGCTCTGGGCGTTCTTTCCGCCGCTGATGTTTCAGGCGCTTTCGATCGCTTTTGGCATCGGCAAGCTGACGGAAACGGACGTCACCGCCACCAGCTACATCGGCGGCTACAACCACGAAGCGGCATTCTCCGTGATCCTGGCGACGTGCTTAACCGTCGCCTGCTTTACGACCAAGCTGCACAAGCATTTGCGCACCGGCATCGTGCTGCTCTGCCTCGCCGGCGTCGTTATGGCCAACTACCGCACGACGTTGGTGGCGATCGCGCCGCTGCTGGTTATGTTCTTTGCGTTTTCGTCGCTACGCCGCTTTCCATTGCGGGACCGGCCCTTCGTCGTCAGCGCGCTCATCGTTGTTGTCGCGATCTTCCTGGGCTTCACGAGCCTGCTCTTCGCCGAACGATTTGGTGACGTCTCGGTGGCCACGAGCGGCGACGTAAACTTCTTCAAGCCGGCGGATCAGTACACGGTTGAGGAAAGCCGCCTTCTCTCCGGCCGGCCGCGCATCTGGAGCGGCTACATCTATTCTTGGTTAGATGGCGATATCACCGAGCATGTGATCGGCTTCGGCCCAGAATCCTGGAACGATGTCTTCCCGCTCTACGCCCACAACACGCTTGTGAACTATCTCTACGAGTATGGGCTCATCGGCGTAGTCGTGATCCTGTGGGTGTGGTTTTCAATGCTCGCCGCGGCGTTGCGGGTCAGGCACCCGCGGGCCGGGGTGCTGATAGGTGCGCATTTGAGCTTCCTTGTCCTCAACATGGCGACGATGCCGATGTGGATGATCGAAGGTAACATCCTCTACGGCATCATCTGCGGCTACACGCTCTACCTGCTGTCGCTGCAAAGCGGCCCGCAGCAGAGCAGAGCTTAAAGCCCGCGCGCGGCCATCCAGCTTTGAAACTGCAATACGGCCCAGGCGCGCGCATCCTCGCCGGTCCCCCCGGCTGAGTAGCGCCGCCAGAACGCGCTGACCCTGCGCTGATCGAGCATGCCATGGCGGCTGAGACGCTCTGGCGAGAGCAAATCCTCCGCCCACGCGCGCAGCGGCCCCAACAGCCAGGCTTCAAGCGGCGGCGCGAAACCGGATTTTGGACGATCGAACATCTCTTCTGGCACATAGCGCTTCAACACTTCGCGCAAGATCAGCTTGCCTGTCGTGCCTCGCAGGCGCAGCTCCGGCGGCAAACGCATCCCGAACGCCACGACCTCGGGATCCAGCAGCGGAATGCGCGTCTCTAAGCTCACCGCCATGGAAGCCCGATCGACCTTCGTCAGGATATCGCCCGGCAGATAGTTGCGCATATCGTGCAAGCAGAGTTGGTCGACCTCATCCTCGGGCTGGAACCCATCATGCCGGCCTGTGAGGCGGCCGACGCCCGGCGCCAAATGCTCGTCGCCAGGCCACTTCTCCAGCGTCAGCTCGTGAAGGTTGATGAGCGAGGTTGCGCCAAGCCAGGGCGCCACCCGCTTCAACGCCGGACCAACGTCCGAGCCGTCGCCGTAGCGCTCAGCGAACGTGCGCAGAAAGCCAAAGCCAACATTCAAGGCGCTAACGGGCGCCAAGCCGATCGCTGCGCGCGCGACGCTGCGCAGCGGCAAACTGCGCATGCGCTGCCAAAGCCGAGGCGTGGCGAAATGCCGGCGATACCCTGCGAACCCCTCGTCGCCACCATCGCCCGAAAGCGCCACAGTGACGTGCTTTCGCGCCATCTCACAGACGAGATAGGTCGGGATCTGCGAAGCGTCCGCCAGCGGTTCGTCGTACATATGCCCAAGCCGCGACACGACTGAACGCGCGGTGTCGGCAGTCACGATCTCTTCGACGTGGTTTGTACCGAGATGCTCGGCAACCGCGCGTGCGTGATTGGCCTCATTGAACCGGGGATCCTCGAAGCCGAGCGTGAGTGTTGTCACCGGCCGCGCCGCGCACTTCTGCATCGCCGCGGTCACCAGGGATGAATCAATCCCGCCCGACAAGAACACGCCGACCGGCACATCCGCCGACATTCGCTCCGCCACCGAAGCCAAAATCAACCGATCGAGTTCATCGGCCGCGTCGGCCATAGTGATTGGCCGGCGCTCGCTCATTGCCGCGCGCGCAACATCATCGATCGACCAGTATTCGACGACCTTGGGCGCCTCGCCCGCTTTCCACGTCAGAAGCGAGCCTGGCGGAAGCTTGAAGACATCTTCGTAGATGCTAAAGGGCGACGGCACATAGCCACACGAGAAGTAGCGCGCCACGTTCTCGCGGCTCACTTCGAGCTTCAGCGATTTAAGCTTCTCAAGCGCCGTCAACTCCGAAGCAAACGCAAATCCGTCACCACGCTGCGTGTAGAAGAGCGGCTTTTCGCCGAACCTATCACGTGCGAGGAACAGACGCTTCTCGCGGCGGTCCCAAAGCGCGAACGCGAACATACCGTCGACCTTGTTCAGCGCCGTTTCGAGGCCGCGCCGGGAAATGAGTTCGAGCAGCACCTCAGTGTCGGACGTCCCGCGCCAGGCGCGGGGAGCTTCCGCATCGAGCTCGGCGCGGAGCGCCGCATGATTATAAATTTCGCCGTTATATGTGATTATATGGCGCTCATCAGCCGAGGACATGGGCTGATGTCCAGCCGGCGAGAGATCGATGATGGACAGCCGCAAATGGCCAAACGTGACGGCCCCTTCTGACCACACGCCTTGATCGTCAGGCCCACGATAGCGGATTGCCGCTAAAGCCGCTTCGAAGTCCTCGCGCGGGACTCCGAAGGACCGGCCCTCGACAACGCCGACAATTCCACACATCCGCTCCCCGCCCCATCAGGACACGGAGGCAAGCGCGTTACGCGTCTCTGTCTCCGCACCTTCGAAAGGCGCGATACCTCTGTAGATGTCAAGCGTGCGCTCTGCGACAGAGTCCCACGTCAAAAAACGACTCGGATCAGCAACGTAAGCACTCGGCTCTGCGAGCGCACGCGCGAGCGCATCAGCAATCGACTCCGGATCGTTCGGATTGAAGTACGCATTTGGTGCAAGTGCGAAATCGCGATTCTCTGGAATATCGCTCAGTACAATCGAGCATCCCGCGCCAATCGCCTCGAGCACGGCATTGGAGCTGCCCTCGTGAAGCGAAGCGTTAATGTAGAGCTTTGAACCACGATAGAGCGGGGCCATGGCGCTTCGGGCAAATTTGCCGGCCAGCACTGTGCGCTCCGTCAGAAGCGATTGCAGCGTTGCCACATAATCGCCCTCGTCAAGCCCGCCAGCGATAACCAGTTTCGGCGCGCCTGGTGTTCTGCCTGCAAATATCTCGTACCCGCGCAGCAGATTCGCGACATTCTTCTGCGCCGTGACGCGGCCGACGGTCAGTATGTATTCACCAGTCGGCAAATCAGCGCTGGGCGCGACCTGCGGCAGCGGATCAGCCGCGTTGGCGACGACATGAACGTTGCCCTTGATGCCACGCCGGGCCAAGCGATCCGCCAGCGCCGGCGTGACGGCGATCACCGCATCGGCGAAGCGCAATTGAAACTCGGCCACGAGAAAGCCGAGCTTGCCGAGCAAGCCCCACTTATTGACCACATAGTCCGCCGACCCGTAGCGGACGACCGTCTTCGCGCCCATGAGTTTGTAGACCCACAGGAAGATCGCCGATCCAAGCCCCTGAAAGTGAACGATCCGCGGACGCAACCGCATCGCCATGAAGATCGCGGCGACATAGTAAAGAAGCTTGTCGGTCTTCAGGAAGTTCGAGCGCGGCGCCTTCATCAACTGCACGCCCTTGAACGTGTCCGACTTGATATTGTCCGCAAGGCCAACAAGCGTCACGCGGTACTTTCCACTCGCCGCGACCAGCGGAAACAACATTTCCGCGTTCTTTTCCGCGCCGCCTTCCACATCGGGCACGCCTCGCGCGCCGACCACAAAGATCAGCGGGGCCTTTGCACCGGAATTGGGCATAGGAGTCTGGGACATTTTTTCGAAAGCACTTTGGGGTCGGCGGCACACGCGTGTCGTCACGGAGCCCCGGTTTATGCCTTTGAGATGCGTACGCGCAATGCTTATCGCCTGCCGCGCTATTGTCTCGCGCAGTGCGCTTGATCGTTAATCGTTAGGCCCGCTTTGGCGGAACACAGGCTCACCGATCAACATGCGTGCGCGGATGCGGCCTTCGTCATTGCCCCAGTTAATGCGCGGGCTGTTAATGGTAACGCCGCGAATTTCCACGCGCCCTACATCGTGCTCGAATTCAATGATCGGCGTAGCATCCAGGTCTTCGATTGTAAGATTTGCGATGTCGATGTCGGAGCCTTCTTCGCTGCCGATCCAGAGGTGGGAAGACGTGGCGTTCTCGTTCGAGTCATTGCCCCTGAAATTCGGCGCGCGGCTGGTGCAGTTCGTCATCGTGGCGCGATCGCTCCAGATGCGGAAATTGCGCTTGTTGTCCTCGGCGATGCAATCGATGAACACGACATCACGGCTCTTGCAATCGAACCCGCCGTCCGTTGAGCCGCGCGCCTCGCAAGCCTCATAGCGAATGCGGGCATTGCCCGGTTCATCGGAAAAGCCGTCGCCGTTCCAATAGTCGTCACCACCCCATTGTTGGAAATTCTCCATGATGCAGCGGCGGTAGGTGATCGTATGAGCACGATCATCGAGCGCGCAGCCGGCGGGAATGAAGCCGCCCTGGTTGGCCAG
>CAYUOC010000011.1:0-3384 GCA_964446305.1 uncultured Terricaulis sp.
CTGGCGGAGACGGAGGGATTCGAACCCTCGATACCCGGTTAAGGTATGCTCCCTTAGCAAGGGAGTGCCTTCAGCCACTCGGCCACGTCTCCGGCGAGGCGCCCGCTTATCCCGGCAACCCGCCCCCGGCAAGGCGCCTTTGACCCCGGCCCCACATCCTTAACTGGCGCCGCCTTTGCGCGAGCCCTTCCGAGATTTTTAGTCTGAAGGGCGAATTAACTATGTCTCAGGCCGCACTGCAGCTCGTCGGCGCCGATTTGGACCAGGCGAGCGCGGAAAATCACGGGCTTGCGGCCCAAGCTGAGCCGAACACGGTTTCGATCCAGTCCGAGGCCGAGCGGCTGGCGGAACTGGCGGCCGCGTTTGCCCTCTTTGGCCTGGCGGTTGAGCAGCCGGGCGACCCAGAATTTCCGCTGGCGACGGCCGATCTGGCCTACCGCGCTCACGAAATCGCGCCGGATGCGCCGGCCAATGACTGGGCTGAACCCTTCCAGACCTCGCTCCCACGCCGGGGGCTCCACGTCGATCCCGCCCTGCCGGTTAAGCTTGTTCAGGTCACGGACTGGCTGATCGTCGCCGCCGCGGCGCAGTTCGCGGCCATGTGGGGCGCGGGCGCGGGTCTGCTCGAATTGTCCATCGGCCAAGCGTCGGCGTTCATCGCTGCTGCGCTGGCGCTCAAGGGCGGCCTCTGGCTGACCGACTATTACCGCTTCTCACCGGCCCGGATTAAACCGGAGCGGGGCATGGGCGGCTTGGCGTTGGGCGCCATCGTCGGTGTTCTCATCGCCAACGCGTTTGCACCGGACGCACGCGGCGCAGCAGCGCTTGCGGCGACCTTGCCGTTCGCGGCGATGCTGCTTGCTGGCGTGCACGCGGCGCTCGCGGTTTGGATTTCAGCCGCACACCGCGGCGGCCTCTTCGCTGAGAACATCGTGCTGATCGGCGCGACCGATGCCGCGCACCGCCTCGCCGCGCGCGCCGCGAAATCCGGCGACGCGCGCATCGTCGCCGTAGTTGACGACCGCATCCGCCGCTCTCCCGCGCAAGTCGGCGCCACGCCGGTGATCGGCACGGTAGACGATCTGCTCGCCTGGGAAGGCCTGCCGAACGTCGACCGGATCGTCATCACCGTTACGCAAAAGGCCGAGACCCGCGTGCGTTCGATGATCGAGCGCCTGCGTGTCGCGCCCAACCGCGTCGATCTCCTGCTCGACTTTGAAACCCAAGCGGTGCGCGGGCGCCGTGTTGAACGTTTCGGCGGCGCTGCCGTCGCGTGTGTCTCTGGCCGACCGCACAACCATCGCCGCGCGCTGGTGAAGCGGACACAGGACCTGGTGCTGGGCTCATTGCTCACCGCCGCGTTTGCGTTGCCGATGCTGCTGATCGCGGCGCTGGTGAAGCTCGATACCCCCGGCCCGGCGCTCTATCGCCAGCGCCGCCACGGCTTCAACAACCGCGTCATCACCGTGTTGAAGTTCCGCACCATGCACCACGCACCCGAAGCGCCGTTGCAGCAAGTGCGCGAGAACGATCCGCGCATCACGGCGGTCGGCGCTTTCCTGCGCCGCACCAGCCTCGACGAACTGCCCCAGCTCTTCAACGTGTTGCGCGGCGACATGAGCCTCGTTGGCCCGCGTCCGCATGCGCTCGGCATGAAGACGTGCGAGCGCGAACTGACCGAGATCGTCGCGGAATACGCGCACCGCCATCGCGTGAAGCCGGGTATTACCGGCCTG
Organism: uncultured Terricaulis sp.; assembly: GCA_964446305.1. GTDB lineage: Bacteria > Pseudomonadota > Alphaproteobacteria > Caulobacterales > Aquidulcibacteraceae > Vitreimonas. Next base: position 1,737 of record CAYUOC010000011.1, read on the forward strand.
GCGCAAGTGAACGGTTCGCGTGGCCCGGTCACGTCGGCGGCGTCCGTCCGCCGTCGCGTCCGCTACGATCTCGAATACGTCGCGCGTGCCTCGCTCTGGCTAGATCTCGAAATTCTGGTGCGCTCCGTGCCGGTGTTGTTCGGGGACAACAAGGTCACCCGTTGAGCCCCGCGCGCATCCTCTCTCTCGCGCCATTGCAGATCGCCCAAGCCCTGATCGGGTTTGGCGCGATCGCCGCGTTTACGCGCCTGATGAGCCCCGAGGATTTCGGCCGTTACGCGTTGGCGCTGTCAATTTCTATGGCGGCGCACACTTTGGTGTTCACCTGGGCCGAAGCCGCCGCGTTCCGCTTCTTCGCAGCCGCCCGGGCTGAAAAGCGCCTCGCCGATCACTTCGCCACGCTGTTAGTTCTGGCGCTCGCGCTCGGCCTCACAGTGCTCGCGGTCACCGCCGGCGTGCTGGCCTTCGTTGGATTGCGCGACGACATCGCAGCGCTGTCGCTCTTTGCCTCCGGCGCGGCGGTGCTGCGTTTCCTCACGCGTCTCGGCCGCGAGAGCGACCGCGCCGCGTTGGCATTCGGCCGCTATGCGGTGCTCGAAACGGTTTATCTCGTAATCGGCTTCGCCGCGGGTGTTGCGCTTCTCGTGATGTTCGACTTTGGCCCCGCGGCGCCGTTCGCCGGGCTGCTCGCGGCGGGGGCCGTTGTCGCCTTCATCGATCTGCCGCGGCTGATGCAGCAATCGCGCGGCGGCGAAGTTTCAGTCTCACGCTCGATCTCATACGCCGGCTACGGCGCGCCGCTGGCGCTCGCGCTTGCCGTCGATCTCGCCGTTCAGGCAATTGCGCGCCTCATTCTGGCCGGCGAAGCGGGCACGGCGCCGCTTGGCGCGTACGCCGCCGCCTTCGGGTTGGCGCGCGCCCTCGACATCATGTTCATGGGCGTGAGCGCAGCGTTCGCGCCGCTCGTGTTCGCGGCATACGAAGAACGCGGGCCGGACGCCGCACGCAACGCGGCGCGCGGCGGCTTCGTCCTGCTGGCGGCGATCACCCTGCCGGCGAGCATTGGCCTTGCTATGCTGGCCCAGCCCGTCGCGACGTTGATGGTCGGGGAAGCGCTGCGCGCGGAGACTGCCGCGACTTTGCCGTGGCTGGCCATGGCCGCGCTGATGACCGGGTTCAGCCTCTATTATTGGAGCGAAGCATTTCAGCTCACGCGCCGCACCGGGCAGCGCGCGCTGCTGATGCTCGCGCCTGGCGCCGTGCAATTGGCGCTCACGGCGTGGCTCTCACAAACGCACGGCGCCGTCGGCGCCGCGATCGCCGCTGCAATCGGCGCCAGTATCGGCGCAGTGCTCCTGGCCCTCGTTGGTCGCCGCTTGATGGCACTGCCGCTGCCTTTGGGCCAGCTGACGCGGATCGCCGCCGCCACCGCGCTTATGGCGCTTGTCATCGCAGCGCTTCCCGGCGCGCACACAACGCTCGGGCTGCTGCAGAGCACGCTCCTCGGCGCGGCCACCTACGGCTTCGCCGCTATCGCCCTCAACGTTATGGGCGCGCGCGATCTTTTGATCGCGGCCGCGCGCCGGCCACAGATCATCCCGGACACCGCCAATGCCGACTGAAAACACCATCATCGTGCGCGACCGCC
>CAYUOC010000011.1:3484-9735 GCA_964446305.1 uncultured Terricaulis sp.
GGCGAGTATGTGCTCTTCCTCGATGCGGACATGCTGCCGGACACGACGCGATTTCTGCAGGTGTGGCTTGGCATCATCGCCACCCAAGCCCCGCGTGTGGCGTTCGGCGGTTTGTCGCTGGCGCATGCGCAGCGCACGCCAGAAACGGCGCTGCATCACGCCCTGTTCGGCGGCTCCGACTGCCGGCCGGCGCGCCAGCGTGCACGCCGCGCAGCGCAAACCACCGCGTCGTCTAATCTGCTCGTCGAGCGCGCGTTCCTGCTGACCCATCCCTTTGACGATGCCTTCATCGGCTGGGGCTTCGAGGATGTGGATTGGGCGCTCGACGTGGCGCGCAACGAGGAGATCATGCACGTCGACAACCCGGCCACCCATGTCGGCCTCGATGATGTCGCCACTTTGATGCGTAAGTCCGCCGAGGCCGGGCCGAACTTCGGCCGCCTCGCCCGCAAACACCCGCTGCAAGTGAAGCATTTTGCGGCCCACCGCATCGCCCGGGCCTTGCGTGCGACGCCGGCGCGCAAAGCTCAGCAGCGTCTCTACAGCTGGATCGCACGCGATCCGCGCGGACTTGCGCCGATGCGCGTGCGCTGCGCGGCCTTCAAACTTCTGCGCGCCTCTCATTACGCGGAGCACTTGGCATGACACTCGCCTACGCACCCCGCCGCGACCTGCTCAGCAAGGTCCGCCGCCGCCTGACACAACGCTATGCGGCGCGGCCGGTGAACTTTGCGTTCGCCGAACCGGTCCTCTCGATCACCTTCGACGATTTCCCGGCGACCGCCGCCGACGCGGGCGCGCGCGTGCTCGAGCGTCATGGCGCCCGCGGCACCTATTACGCGGCCTCAGGCATGGCCAACGCGGACGGTCCGTGCGGCCCAGGCTACAGCCAAGCCGACATCGTCCGCTTGGTCCGCGCCGGACACGAGATCGGTTGCCACACATCAAGCCACGCCGATTGTGCGCGCCAGGACGTCTTCTCGACACTGGAGGATCTCGCGCGCAACCGCGACGCGCTCGTGCAGATGGGCGCGCCAAGCCCGCGCACGCACGCCTATCCCTACGGCGAGACGACGAACCAGGTGAAAGACAATCTGCCGCCGCGCTTCATGTCGGCGCGGGGCATCCTGCCTGGTTTGAATGTCGGGCCGGGCGATCTGGCGCAACTGCGCGCTTATCCGCTCTTTGGCGAGGGCGGCATCGAACGCGTCCTGCGCACGCTCAAAATCGCGGCGAAGCGTAAAGCCTGGGTGATCGGCTTCACCCACGATGTCTCCGACACGCCATCCGCTTGGGGCACCAGCGCAGCGGACCTCGATCTCGTTCTACGCGAAGCACACAAACTCGGTTTCATCGTGCTGCCGGTGACGGCAGCTCTCGCACGGAGGCTCGCATGACCCACGTCAGCGTTCTCATCCCGACCTTTCGCCGGCCGGATTCCTTCGTCCGCGCGGTGCGCAGCGTCTTCGCGCAACACGGCGTGACGTTGTTTGAAATTGTCGCCGTCGATAATTCCCCGGAAGGCTCGGCGCTCGCGACATTCAGCAAGCTTGAAGCGGAAGCGCCGGTCCCGTTCCGCTGGGCACACGAGCCGAAGCCGGGCGTCGCACAAGCGCGGAACGCTGCGCTGAAGCTGGCGCGCGGCGAGTTGGTGGCGTGGCTGGATGATGACGAGGAGGCCTCACCTGATTGGCTCGCATCGCTCATCGCCGTGCGCCGTGACACCGGCGCGCAGAGCGTGTTCGGCCCGGTGCTGGCGCGCGCCGATCACGATACCGGAAATTCCGAATTCTATGAGCGGCTCTACACGCGCGACGGCCCCGCCAATGACGGCGTGTGCGCGCACGCCTACGGCATCGGCAATTCGCTGCAACCCCGCGCCATGTTCGACGAAGAACAACCCTTTGATCCACGCGCCGATCAGCGCGGCGGCGAAGACGATGCGCTGTTTGCATCCTGGGCCGAAGCGGGCGCGATCTTCGCCTGGGCAGGAGGCGCGCGCGTGATCGAGCACCTGGGGGCGGAGCGCACGCACTTGGCGCACGGCCTCAAGCGCGCCTTCGCCTATGGCCAGGGCCCATGCGAGCTGGCGTGGGCCGCCGGCAACCTGCCGGTGCTGGCCCGCCATATGTGCGTTGGCGCGGCGCAAACGATTGTCTACGGCGCCGCCAGCGCCGTCGTCATCGCGGGATCAACACCGCACGCGCTTGCGCTGCTCGATCGCGCTGCGCGCGGCGCAGGCAAAGTGTTTTGGTTCTGTGAGCAGCGCTTCTATGGCCAGGCGCTGACGCGTCAGCTCGCCTGACGCAGCAGCCGGTCTATCGCCACGACGGGCGCATCGGCGCCAGCATAGACGAGGCCCATCAGGTTCGCGCCGGCTTCGAGAAGCAATTCCTTCGCTTCTAGCGCCACGGGCGCGGCGCCGCGTCCCGAACCGACGACGAGCACGACGCCATCCATGTGCGGCGCGACGCGAAGCGCAATCGAACTAGTGTCAAGCGCGGGCGCATCCACGACGACAAACGCGCCGCCGACACGGGCCGCGTCCCAATAGTCCGAGCGCGCCGATATCCCGACGCGCGCGCCCTTCGGCAGCGCGCGCGTGTCGAACACGCCGGCATAAACCCGCGACTGGCCGACCCGATGAAAGAAGAAGGCCGGCGGCGCCTCCGGAAGATCGCGCACCGTATAAAAACGCTCACCGCTCAAAGAGCCGTCGATACGCGGCCCTAGTGCGCCGTCTTCACTCAGCGCCCGCGCGAGCGTGTTGCGGCGAATGTCCAAATCGATCGCATAGACCGCGCCGGGGCCTGCCGCCTTGGCGACAGCGCGCGCGGCAGTCGTCGTGCCCTCCAAACTGCGCGCCGCCACGAACATGATCGCGCGGCCCGCGCCTTCGCGGCGACGCGGCTGCATCGCCAGCGCGTCAAGAACGCCCTCGACGGAGAATTGTGGTTCGCTCATGCGCCGCCCTCCACGACGGTGAGTTCAGGCTTGCCCTTCGAAGGCTTCTTCGGCTTCGCTTGCTTCGGCGTTTGCCTGCGCGGCATCACCGCGAGCACGGGCGTGTCGAGCGCGCGCGCGGCGCTTGAGGGCGTCGGGAAGCTGCGGCGCATCAAGCCACGCGAGAGACCGGCGGCGAGCGCCACAATGCCTGCAATCAAGAGCGTCACGATCATGATCGGCCAGCGCAGGCTCTTGCCCTGGGTCGGCACGGCTGCGCCTTCGATGGCGCTGATATTGTCGGTTGCGCGGCCAAGCATCTGACTGCGCGTGCGCGCTTCCTCGGCGCGCGATGCGAAGTTCTGAGCGTTGGTTTCCAGGATCGAGCGTTCACGCTGCAGCTGGCGGAAGCGCGGCTCCAGCGCCTGCATGGCGCGCAAGCGGTCGCGCACTTCGGTACGCTGCTGCGTCAGGGCGGTCTCGCGGCCACGTTGCGCGCGCGCCTCCGCTTCCATGGCGTAGAGCTGGCTGGCGACATCCTGCCGAACCGGATTGGGCCCGCGACGGGTGATGCTCGGCGGATCGCCGCCCGCCAAGAACGCTTGCAGCTGAGCGATACGGCGATCCACCTCGCGAACCGGCAGGGCGTCAGGCTGATAGGCCGCCAACAGACGCTCGCGTTCCATCTGCGCTTCGACGAGATCACGGCGGGCGTCGGATTCCTGATAGAGCTCGATCTGTTCGGGCTCTGAATTGAAACGTTGCCGCAGCGCGGCGCTGCGGGCCTCGGCTTCGCGCCGGCGCGTCTGCGCATCGAGCAATTGGGTTTCGATGTCGCCGGCGCGCGCGGCAAGCGCTGCAAGCTCACTTTCGAAGTCACCGATCTGATGCTCGGTCAAGAAGCTGGCGAGCGCCGCCGTCGCTTGGCCGGCGCGCGTGCTGAGATCGCCGCTCTCCTGGGACAGCGCCTCGAACTCGCCGCCGACAAGCACGTCACGGCGATGGCGGAGATACTGCGCAACCAACGCGTTCAGCGCCTGCGCCGCTGTTTCCGGATTGCGATGCTCGAAGGAGAGGCCGATCGCCGGCGTCTGCGGCGCGGTCTCGACTGTCAGGTGCTGCGCGAAGGCGCGCTCGGCGGCGGCAAGTTTGCGCGCGTCCGAACCGGATGAGGCCGCGATGTCTGGATAAAGCGCGGCAAGACCAACGCTCTCGATTGCGCCGCGCACGACAGCACCCGAACCGATCAGGCGCATTTCGGCGTTCACTATGGTTTGCATGTCCGGCGTTGCGCCTGCGCCGGCGCCGCCGGCCGTTGGCTGATAGACATATTCCTCGCCCATGCGGACGATGAGTTCGGAGCGTGCGGTGTAGGTCCGCGGCGCGGCAAGCGCTGCAATCAATCCCAAAGCGCAAATGGCGCCGCCGACGGCGAGCACGATGAAGCGCTCGGCCCACAGCATCGCGGCAATGTCAGCCAAGCTCAAACGCGGCGCGTCGGCCCAGCCGAACCACGCCTGCGTGGCCCTAGCCCTGCTGCTCGTTTGCATCGCCGCTCCTCATCCGTGGGCGCAACGATCTTGCCTGCACTTGGTGAATGATCGTTTACCAAGTGCGGGCAATCTCCCCGCCGACGCCTCGTTAACCGCGAGCGCGCTAACAAAGGGTTGGAGTTTTGCTGATGCGCGTCGCGCTTGCCTGCCTGGCCTTCTTGTTCGCTGCCCCCGCAGCGGTCGCACAAAGCGATCAAGCCGCTGAGACGGCCTCTTCCGCGGTCGTCTACTCTGACCAAACGCCAGTTTATCGGCTGTTTCCTGGCGACGAAGTCGAGATCACGGTCTATTCGGCGCCGGAACTTTCCAGAACCGCAACGATCGGACCCGACGGTCGTTTGGCGCTCCCCTTGATCGGCGCGGTCCGCGCTGCGGATCTCACGCAAGACGAACTGCGCGATGTTCTCGTCTCCGCATACGCCGCGCACCTGCGCATGCCCGAACTCACGGTGACGCCGCGCAGCTACGGCTCGCGGCAAGTTTTTGTCGGCGGTGAAGTCGCGCGCCCGGGCATCTACGAGATGCCCGCAAACATGGACGCATTCCAAGCTGTCGCGTTGGCCGGCGGCTTTCTTCCGAGCGCACACCGCCGCGACGTGCTGATCCTCTCGCGCGCAAGCGGCGCGACCGCGGTCTCCCAAGTCGATCTTTCCATGCGGGCGGTGCGCAATGGCTTGCCGGGCGCGCAAGCGCTGCAGCGCTACGATGTCGTCTATGTGCCGCGCTCACGCATCAGCCAGGTGAACCTGTTCATGCAGCAATATGTGCGTGATGCGCTGCCGGTGCAGTTCAGCTTCTACTACGACCTCCGCGGCGACCGGAATAACTAAGCTCTCAACGTTGTGAACGGCCTCGCGCGCGCGTGATTGGCGCGCGCCGCGTGCGCGTGCGCATCCTGAACCAGCCAACTCGGGAGGGTTCGATGGCCGCATCAGCCGTAGCCGCACGCAATCGCAGGCGTATGCCTCCGAGCGCCGAGCCCAACGTCATTCCATTCATCGATGTTCTGCTCGTCCTGCTCATCATCTTCATGGTCACCGCGCCCAAACCGACCGTCGACCTGCGACTCGAATTGCCGCGCCCGGGACCGAGTATCGCGGCCTTCCTGCCGCCGACGATCGTCGAATTGCGCGAGGACCCGGCGGGCTATCGCCTGTTCGTCAGCGGCGCCGAGACCACGCTTGATCAGGTGGGCGGCCGCACGTTCGAGCACATCATGGCGTCAAACCCCGAACTGGTCCGGGAAGATGTGTTGAGCGAGGGCCGCGTCTTTATTCAGGCCGATCTCGACGTCGCCTATCAGAACGTCGTTTCGGTCACCGATACGCTCCAGGAGGCGGGCTTTCAGAAAGTCGCCATCGCGGCGCAGCGCGCCGACGAGTGAGGGAACCAAGCCCAGGAAACTGGCGCCACTGCAACGCGGCGCCGGTTTCTTGGGCGCCAGCGCCGTCCAGCCTCATTCTCCGGTCGCGCAACGCGACGACCTGCTCCAAGCTCAGCGCAACGATGCGCCAGTTTTTCGATGACATGCATGGCCACGATGGCGAGGTTCGCGCCGCCTACGCCGAAATCGCCGCTTGGCTGGCGCAAACCGCGCCCGAGACGCTGAGCGCCAAGCGCGAGGAGGCTGAACGCCTCTTCCGCCGCATCGGCATCACCTTCGCTGTCTACACCGAGGGCGGCGACACTGAGCGGCTCATTCCGTTCGACATCATTCCACGCGTGCTCGATGCAGAGGAATGGGCCTTTCTGGAG
>CAYUOC010000011.1:9835-20092 GCA_964446305.1 uncultured Terricaulis sp.
TACATGCTGGAGAACCGCTCGGTCATGATGCGGCTTTTTCCTGAGCTGTTCGCGCGCATTGGCGTCGAGCCTGTCGCGCGTTACCCGCAGGACCTGCTGCGCACGCTGCGCTCGGTCGCGCCGGCAACAGACGAGGAGCCCTGCGTCGTCGTGCTGACGCCAGGCCAGTTCAACAGCGCCTATTACGAGCACTCCTTCCTGGCTGACGAGATGGGCGTCGAGCTTGTCGAGGGCATCGACCTCGTCGTGCGCGACAAAAAAGTGTTCATGCGCACGACCGGCGGGTTGAAGCGCGTGCACGTCATCTATCGGCGCATCGACGATGACTTCCTCGATCCAATGGTGTTTCGCCAGGACTCGGTGCTGGGCGCATTCGGTCTGATGGAGGCTTATCGCGCGGGCAATGTCGCGCTGGCCAACGCGCCAGGCGCCGGCATCGCCGACGACAAAGCCATCTACATGCATGTGCCGGAGATGATCCGCTTCTATCTCGGCGAAGAACCGATCCTCAACAACGTGCCCACATGGGATTGCGCCAATGAGGGCGCACTGGCCTATGTGCTCGATCACCTTGAAGAACTGGTGGTGAAGGAGACGCGCGGCTCCGGCGGTTACGGCATGCTCGTCGGCCCGCACTCCACCAAAAAAACGCGCGACGCTTTCGCGAAAAAGCTGCGCCAGAACCCCTCTGCCTATGTCGCACAGCCGACGCTGGCATTATCGACATGCCCGACCTTCGTCGCCGACGGCACGGCGCCGCGGCATGTCGATCTGCGGCCATTCGTGCTGTCCGGCGCCGATGGCGTTCGCATCGTGCCAGGCGGCCTCACGCGCGTGGCGCTGAGCAGAGGCTCGCTGGTCGTGAACTCAAGCCAGGGCGGCGGCACCAAAGACACCTGGGTGCTGCACACGCGCCAGAACGGCGCCAAGTGATGCTCGCACGCGCAGCTGAATCACTCTTCTGGTTGGCCCGCTACATGGAGCGCATGGACAATCTCGCGCGTCTCATCGAGGCGGCGCAATCCATGGCGGGCGTGCTGAGCGAAACCGAGGAGTGGCGCTCGGCGCTGACGGCTGCGGGCGTCGATAAACTCTATGACGGCGTCTACGACATCGTGACGCCGGACAGCGCCGCGCTCTTCCTCTGCAACAGCCCGGACAACCCGTCAGCGATCGTCGCTTGCTTGGACATGGCGCGCATCAATGCGCGCGCCATGCGCGGTGCGCTGACACGCGACATGTGGGAAGCGGTCAATCAGGGGTGGCTGGAATCCCGTCAACTCGGCGCCGACGCGTTCTCACCCACGATGCTGCCCGATACGCTCGACTGGGTGCGCACCATCTCGACGCGCTTCTCCGGCGCCTACGAAACGACGATGCTGCGCAACGAGAATTACTGGTTCGTGCGGCTAGGCACATTTCTGGAGCGCGCCGACAACACCGCGCGCATCCTCGACGTGAAATACCATCTGCTGCTGCCGCAGGAGTCTTCGGGCGTCGGCGGCATGCTGGACTACTATCAGTGGACCAGCGTGCTGCGCGCCGTGTCGGCGGTGCGCGCCTACCAATGGGTCTATCGCGAGGAAGTGAAACCCTGGAACGTCGCGGAGCTCCTCCTGCTGCGCCCCGAGATGCCGCGTTCGTTACGCGCCTGTTATGACGCCATCACCGAGTGCCTTGATGAGATCGCAGCGGTCAACGGCGGCAGGCGCGGCGAATGTCACCGGTTGGCGGGCGCCATCGCCTCCCAGCTCCGCTATGGGCGAATTGGCGACATTTTTCAGTCCGGATTACACGAACATCTCACTGCGCAGATTGAACGCGCCGCCGAATTGGGCGATCAGATCGGCGCTTATTATATGCGCTGAGGGGCGTTTCGGATGACGTATTGCGTGGGCCTTTTCCTGCAGGACGGCTTGGTCCTCCTGTCGGACACGCGCACCAATGCCGGTCCGGATAGCATTGCAACCTTCGGCAAGATGCATGTCGTCGCCCCCGGCGATCGAATGATTGCGATGATGACAGCGGGCAACCTGGCGGTGACGCAAGCTGTGGTCTCGCGCGTGTGCGAAGGCGCCGGCATCGGCCCCGACGAGCCGTTCGAAACGCTGATGACTGTGAAGTCGATGTACGAGGCAGCCGAGCTCGTCGGTGACGCGATCCGCAAGGTCTATGCGACGAGCGCGCCGAGCTTCAATCAGCAGAACGTCATGTTCGATGCGTCGATCATTCTGGCGGGCCAGATCGACGGACGTCGCATGCGCATGTTCCACATCTACGCCGCCGGCAATTTCATCGAAGCCACCATCGACACGCCTTTCTTCCAGATCGGCGAAACCAAGTACGGCAAGCCGATCCTCGATCGCGTGGCGCAGCACGATACACCGCTCGAAGACGCGGTGAAGCTCGCGCTGATCTCGATGGATTCCACGCTGCGCTCGAACTTCTCCGTGGGCCTGCCGGCGGATCTGTTGGTCTATCGCAAGGACACTCAGCGCGTGGCGATGCAGCACCGCATCGGCGACGACGACGAGTATTTCCGCAACATCCGCGAGAGCTGGTCGGACGCGTTGCGCAAAGCTTACCGCGATCTCGCCGCGCCGCCTTGGTTGCGCTGACAGGTTCGCGCTCGCGCGCGCTGCACGAGCGGCCAAACCGCCAATCGCTAGAACTGGTTAGTGGTGCTTAACCGAAAGCCATTCGCGCGCGCGCTTTTGCGCTTCCGCGATCAGGTCCTTCGACATCATGTCGCTCAGTTCGCGGCGGCATTCCTTCGCCGCTTGCGAGCCGCGCGAAGCAGCCAGGTTGAACCACATGTGCGCTTGCACCAGGTCAACGTCTTGGCCGGTCGAATAGATCAGGCCCAGTTTGTAGAGATTGTCGCAATCGCCTTGGCGGCGCACAGCTTCGTGCACTTCCGCGATCTCAATATCCGTGAACGCCATTTTGGCTGCTCCCTTGTACCACTCAGGAACGCCTGGCTTTAGCCATGTACGTTCCACCCCAATGGCGTGCATTTTTCGCGCCGCCAGAGGTGGACGAATAACGTGCATAACTTGCGATAAGCTTAAGCGGCGTTGGCTCTATTGAGATTTATGCGGGTTAGCCGCGTTCGTGGTTGATCAAGTCTTACTGTTGACGGCCGCGGCGATTGACGCCGCCGTCTGACCGAACAAGGCCTTCGCCGCTTCTTTCTGCTCTTCACTTCCCGGCGCCGGCGGCGCCCGGCGAAGCTCCTTGCCGACGATGACGCCGCGCTGCACCGCCGGCCGCGCCGCCACTCGATCGAGCCACGCTTGCACGCGCGAGAAGTTACTCATGTCTTGATCGAAGACGCCCGCGATCTTCACCCATGGATAAGAGGCGATGTCGGCGATCGAGTATTCGCCCGCGACAAAATCGCGGCCCTCAAGCCTTCGATCAAGCACGCCGAGCAGCCGGTTGACCTCGTTGTTATAGCGCGCCACGCCGTAGGCGATCTTCTCCGGATCGTCGACGAGGTTGGGCGCGTAATTCTTGAAGTGACTGGCCTGCCCAAACATCGGCCCGACGCCCGCCATCTGCCAGAACAGCCACTCATCCACCTCTACGCGCTTGCGTTCATCGCGCGGATAGAACTTGCCGGTCTTGCGGCCGAGATATTGGAGAATGGCGCCAGACTCGAACACCGAGATAGGCGCCCCGCCCGGCCCGTCGGGATCGACGATCGCCGGCATACGATTGTTGGGCGAGATCGCCATGAACTCGGGCTTGAACTGCTCGCCTTTGCCAATCGCCACCGGCTTGACGACGTACGGCAGTTCCATTTCTTCCAACGCGATCGAGATCTTCAGGCCGTTCGGCGTTGGCCAAAAGTACAGCTCAATCGGTTGTGTCATCAGCCTGCTCCCAAGGGTGACCGAAACATGGGGGCGAAGCTCCGGCGGCGCTAGCCTCCGCTGCGGCAAGCAAAGACAAACATTGTCTCACAGGCATGTGAGCGCCGCTAAGCCGAGGCCCGGAATCGAGAGCGCCAGCCTGACATTGCCGCGCTTTCACACCTTTCGCCTCCAGAGTTCCGCGTTCATTCAGGTGGGATTCAGTCACGCCTCGACACACTGCAAGGCGAAGAGGGACCTTCTTTTGAACGGGCTCGTTCAAGGGAAGCAGGAAGGAGACCTCGTATGAAACGCTTTGCAACAGCCCTGCTGGCGGCTGCGACGTTCGTGGCGCCGATGGCGCTCCCGACCGAAGCCGCTGCTCAACACCGTGGCGATCGCGACTGGCGCGACCGCGACGATCGTCGCGACTATCGCCGTGATCGCCGCGATGACCGCCGTGATTATCGCCGTGAACGCCGTGACGACCGCCGCGACTATCGCCGCGACCGCCGTGATGACCGCCGCGACCGTTGGGACGACCGCCGCTACAACGGCTACAATTATCGTGGCCAATGGTATTACGGCCCGCCGCCCGCGCACTACGGCGCTGTAGATTACGGCTACCGCAACTGGCGCCGTGGCGACCGCCTGCCACGCTACTATCGCGACCGTTATGTCGTGGTGCGTGACTACGACCGCTATGGCTATCGCCGTCCGCCGCGTGGCTATCACTATGTTCGCGACGACCGCGGCGATCTCCTACTCGTCGGCATCGCGACCGGCGTCATCTTGGGCATCATCGCCAGCCAATAAACCCTCCTTGATCGGCTGAATGCCCGCACTGGCGCCCCGGAGGTCCTCCCCGCCTCCGGGGCGCAACGCGTTAAGAAACGCGCAACCGAACCGAACGACGCTTCAAGCTTCATTTTGCGGGGGCGTCGATGATGCTGATGTATATCTGGTTCGCGGTGATGATGCAGGCGTTCACGCCTGGCGGCGATCGCATCGCGGCATTCCAGGCGCATTCCTTCGAAACGCATCTGCGCAACGAGATTGGCGCCAACGATCTGGTCGGCGCCGCCGGCCACGTGGCGCGCTACACGCCGCTGACGGCGCGGGCGCGTTAGCGGCGCTTCACATAGACCCAAGCCGTTGAGCCAGATGCAAGGCGAGCGCTGACGCGTTCGTAGTCGCTGACTTCATACGCATCGGCGGCAGCGAGTTCAGCCGTCGTGACCTCGAAGACCGTGCCGCTTACGCGATCGGCCTCGTTGCCGCTGGGCATGACGATCGGATGGAAGCGCTCACCGCTCTTGGCCAGCACATCTGGATCGGTGATTTCGACGAGGTTTTGCGTGAAGCCAACGAGCGCATCCGGCGAACCCTTGAGCAGCCGGCCGAACGTGGCGAGTTGCACGTTCTCCTGCTGCAGCGTGCCGTAGGAGAAGAGGCACTCAGTCACTTGGATCGCGGGCCTTCGGGCCCGCCGGATGCGCGTCTGAAGACGCGCGGTCCAAGGTGCGCTTAGACACCCAGCTTCTTCTTCAAAATCTCGTTCACGACGGCCGGGTTCGCTTTGCCGCCGGTCGCCTTCATCGTCTGCCCGACCCACCAGCCGAAGGCTTTCGGGTTCTTCTGCACGTCGGCGACCTTATCGGCGTTCGCAGCCATCAGCTCGTCGATAGCCTTCTCGATCGCGCCGGTGTCGGTGACTTGCTTCAGACCTTCGCGTTCGACGATCGCGCCGGGAGCGTCGCCGGTTTCGAGCATCTTGGCGAAGACGTCCTTGGCGATTTTGCCGTTGATGGTGCCGTCTTTCATCAGGTCAAGCAGCGCGCCAAGCGCCTCGGCCTTCACCGGCGAAGCGGAGAGCTCGAGCCCTTTCTTGTTGAGCGCGCCGAAGAGTTCTTGCGTCACCCAATTGGCGGCAAGCTTGCCATCGCGGCCCTGGGCGACCGTTTCGAAATAGGCGGCCGCATCGGCGTCGCCCGCCAGCACGCCGGCGTCATACGCTGTGAGCCCGTATTCGCTGGCGAAGCGCTTCTTCTTCGCGTCCGGCAATTCCGGCAGCGAGGCTTTGATTTGATCGATCCAAGCTTGATCGATTTCCAGCGGCAGCAGATCTGGGTCCGGGAAGTAGCGATAATCGTGCGCGTCTTCCTTCGAGCGCATGGTGCGTGTTTCGCCTTTGTCCGGATCGAACAAGCGGGTTTCCTGATCAATCGTGCCGCCGCCTTCGATGATCTCAATCTGACGGCGCGCCTCGTACTCGATCGCTTGTTGCATGAAGCGGGTCGAGTTGACGTTCTTGATCTCGCAGCGCGTGCCCCATTCCTTGGTGCCGGCTTTGCGCACCGAGACGTTGACGTCGGCGCGCATAGAGCCTTCTTCCATGTTCCCGTCGCAAGTGCCGAGCGCGCGCACGATCGAGCGCAGCTTGTTGAAGTAAGCGGCCGCCTCTTTCGAGGAGCGCATGTCCGGGCGCGAGACGATTTCCATCAGCGCCACGCCTGCCCGGTTCAGGTCGACATAGGTTTCCGACGGGCTGAGATCGTGGATCGACTTGCCGGCGTCTTGCTCGAGGTGCAGGCGCTCGATGCGGATCGTCACCGGCTCTTCGCCGTCCGGCTCCACCTCGATCTCGCCCTCGCCGACAATCGGATCCTTGTATTGCGAGATCTGATAGCCCTGCGGCAGGTCCGGATAGAAATAGTTCTTCCGGTCGAAGCGGCTCCACTTGTTGATCTGCGCATTGAGGCCGAGGCCGGTGCGGATCGCTTGCTCTACGCAGAACTTGTTGATGACGGGCAGCATGCCAGGCATGGCCGCGTCGACGAGCGAGACGTGCGCGTTCGGGTCGCCGCCATAAGCAGCGCTGGCGCCTGAGAAGAGCTTCGCGTTCGAAGTCACCTGCGCGTGCACTTCGAGGCCGACGATGATTTCCCATTGGCCCTTGTCGCCCGAAACGAGCTGGTCAGGGCGGGCGGAGCGGACGTCGAGTTCAGTCATGGGGCCTATCTAAGTGCTTCGGCGCGCGCCGTCACCCCGGTTGCCGCGCGGCAAACGGGTGCAGATGGAGAGCCCGGAGCGCGTGGGACGCGCTGGGGATAGTCCTAAGTGCGGCTTGCGCCGCCGCGCATCACACGCGCTCCGGTGCAATTGATGAGCGCCGGCCCGGCACGTGGAGGTTTTTCACTCCCTTGGCACGGTGCGCCAGCGGCGTGCGGGACGTTGCGTTCGCCAACGTTCCCCGGTGCGCTCCCGGCCTTTTAATCGGACGGGCTTCCGCCCGCCTTCGCTCCCAAGAGCTTCGGCAAGGCATCACGCTCAACTGCATCGCTTCGACATTGGTTCGAACAGGGATCCAACTGCTCTCCGCTCGACGCGATGGGCTGAGTGTAAGGGCGGATTGGACGTGTTGGATAGATTTGGGTGCGAGCGTTGATGGTGCTGAGAATTTTCGCGCGAAGTGTTGGATAGAGTCCGCTTTCCGCCGAAGGCAGACGCTCGTACCGATCCAGTAATGTCGGGCTCTAAGCACCATCGCACTTTGGCGCTCAGGGCCATGCAGAGGAACCCGCCATCAACCCCATGTCGATAGTGACCCGCTTGCGGGCCCCGCGCTCGCATTCTCGTTCTGCCCTGACGCTTGCAGCAATTCCCAGGTGTTCCATTCCTCGAAAATCTTTCCACCCCTGATGATGGCGAGGTTGATGCCGAGCATCGTTACAGGCTCACCTGTCTCGCGCATCCTAACGTGCGCGGTCATCCGGGTAGCAACCTTGTCGCCCTCTACGAACTGATCTTCGATCACGAAAGAGTCTTTACCGTAATCGAAGATCGCGTGGAAATTGATGATGCTTTTGCGGAATTCGGCCAGATCGCGTTCGCCCGCAGCGGTGTGTCCGACGTAGTCGGGCGCGACGAACTCCTCTAGCGTATCTACAGCCGCTTGGGCGTAGATATCCACCAAGCGGCGGAAAACCGCCTTCTTAGCCTCCGGCGACTCATTCGCGACTTCATTCGTCATGCCCTCAAACCCTCTCGGTCAACCCCATACCAAGCGCTGAACCTTAGATCGATGGTCGGAGGATAGCTGCGAATTACGACGTCACAAGAGAACCGAAATCTGGGAAAATTGCCCCCTCCTCAAACCGACGGAACTGCGCAGCAGGTCGGCCCATCCCGCGCGAACCCGGCACACGCGAGCGCCAGTCTGCCCGTCCGCTCCGGGCCAACAGCAGACTCAAACAAAAACCCCCGCTTTCGCGGGGGCAGGCCTAGGGGATGGCCTTGAGATCAGTGGTGGGAGAGGAGCTTGTTGAAGGGTGGGTGGATCACCACACGCCTTGGCCGACGCCGCCATCCATCGTCATCGACGCATTGAAGGTGGTTTCAGACTGGGTGGTGCGGGTTTCGGTGTCGCGGATGCGGACCATCTTGTCGCCCGGGCCATGACGGCGAAGCAACGAGCGCTCATTGCACGGACGGCGGACTTGCTGGGTGCGGCATTCGACGCGGCCGCCTTCGTACCAGAGCGCCTGACCGGCTTCGCAATCGTAGCTTTGGCCGCCGAGGGTGTAGCGCATGCGCGTGCCCGACATGCAGCGGAAGATTTCGCCGCGATAGTCTTCACGCACATCGCGGCCGCCGAAGGTTTGCGAGGCCGGATGCGGGTTGCCCTGCGCATCGTAGCAGATGGCTTGGATCAAGAGATCGCGCTCGCGTGCCACAGTCTCACTACGCGCGCTGGCTTCCACGACGGCGAAGGCGCCGGCTTGAACCTGGGCCGATGCGCCCGACTCCATCACCATGTTCTGGCGAATGATGGTGTCGCCGGTGCGGACGTTGGCGACGGCGATCGCGACAGCGCTGGCTTGCGCGTGAGCGCGGGCGCCGGCGTTCACCACAACAATATTCGGCGGCGGCACATTCGGCGGCGGCACCACAACGACCGGACGCTCGCAGCACGGTGTCGGCGGCGGCGGCGGTGGCGGCGTGGGATTGCAGCCCGAATGGCACGGCGGACGCGTCGGGCAGCCGCCATTGCCGCAAGCCGACGCGTCAGTCGGCAGCAAGAAGAGTCCGAGCGCTGCGACGCCAAACGCGATCGCGGCCAGGATGTACCGGGTTGGAACGGTCATACGCCGTTGCTCCTTAAATTCGCCGGACATGCTGCAAGCGGGAGGCCACACCTCGCGTGCAGCGGGAAAGCGCGCCGGAAAAACTCGATATTCCCTTGCGCCGCTTGGGCGCGGAGCTTGCGTGAGACGCCGTGCACTCGAACTCAAATCACGGCGCTTAAGATTAATGATGGGGGAAGAGACCTTTCATCCCGATACACGGGCTCTGCTCGCCTACGGGCGGGCGCTCGCGGGAGCGGCTGGCGCGACGCCCAAGAAGGGCGGCGCGGACCAGGTGCTTGAGCGCTTGTTCGTAATCGAGCGGACGAAGGATGGGCGCATGCCGATCCGTACCTTCGGCCAGGATCTGGTGAGCATCTTCGGCCGCGATCTGCGTGAGCACGACTTTTCGCGCTTCTTCCTGGCGCCCGACCTCGCCTTGGTGAATGCGCTGATCGATGCATGCGCCGCGGCCAACGAGCCGGCGATCGCGCGCGTAACGGCGGAGACGGTGTGCGGGCGCAAGCTCGGCGCCGAGATCCTGCTGACGCCGCTCAAGGTCGACGCGACTTTAGGCAATCGCTATCTTGGCCTCTTCCAGTCGCTGGGCGGCGAACACTTCCTGGACGGCCGGACTGTCCAGTTCCTGCGGCTCGGCTCGTTGCATCCGCCAATGGCCAAAGCCCCGAAGGCGATGCGCCTGGTTGTGGTGAACGACTAACCGCGCGCGGCGAGCGCGGCGCGAATGTTCTCAACCAGCCCGTCGTAGTCATACGGCTTCGGCGCATAGGCGCGCACGTTCAAACACGCCTTCCTCGCAGCCTCGAGCGAACTGGTGACACCTGAGGTGAGCACGACCGGCACGCCCGGCGCGTGTTCGTGAAGCCAGTGCGCGAGGCCGAGACCATCGATCGGGCCAGGCATGGTGATGTCCGAGAAAACGAGATCGACTTTAAGCCCGGCGAGAATGAGCTCTTGCGCGTCCGTCGCGCTGGCCGCCTCCGCAACCCGGAAGCCGCAACTGCGCAGATGATCGGCCGCCGCCATTCTGATCAGCACCTCGTCTTCGACGACGAGCACGAGCGGCTCTGCGTCTGCGTGCTGATAAGGCATCAGGTCTTCCGCCGGACTCATTTGCTCCACACCCCTGACGATAATGCCCCTTACCCGCCGAAGTTCCCGGCCCTGGTCACATTAGCGCCCCGCTGAGTTCATGAGACGGTAATCTACGGAACCAGCCAAGTTGTCGAGCCGTTTTGCCTTCGCTGCGCGGG
>CAYUOC010000011.1:20192-37229 GCA_964446305.1 uncultured Terricaulis sp.
GGCAGCGATGCCGCGACACTCACGTCCAAGCTCAACGCCATGCTCGCGGAGCGCAAGCGCCGCTTGAGGCCACAACCGAAAGGCGCGCCCACACGGCGGCGGCGAAAACGCGCCTAACGGTTAGGGGCGCGGCGCCCCAGCGCACGACTGATGCCGATGAGCAGCAACGCCCCAAGCACGAACGCGACAACCAGCCCAACGAGGTTGATGGCGATCTGCGCGTAGCTGGCCGTTGTCGGATCCATGAAGAAGTACGGATAGAAGCCGTCGAACGCGCCGCGTGAGAGCCCGTAAACCGCATAGGCCAAGGGCCAGGCAGCCGCGAAAACCGCATCGCTCCATCTCAGCGCGCCGTGCGGGCGCAGCGCCCAGAACAACAAGAAGAGTAACGGCACGGCGTTGTGCACGATGACGTCGGCCACCTTCTGCCAGCCTTGCGGATCCCAGCGGGGGGCCAGCAGCAGGTTATAGACGATGCACACGAACATGATGGACGTGACCGCCATCAGCTCAACACGCGGCGCATTGAGACCGCTCAAGCTTTCCGGCTTCAGCGCGGCGCGGGCGAAAACGAGCGTGACGAACGTGTTCGTCAGCAGGGTGAAGTAGGCATAGAACCGCCAAAGCACATCGAGCGCGGACGCGCCGTTCGCGCTCATCTCAGCGTGGAGTAGCCAATACTGCAAGGCGAGCCCGGCGAGACCGAGCACGGCCCCGATCGCCGCGACGCCCCGCGCGGCGGACTTCACACGGACACCCGCTCATCTTCGGCGATTGGCGCATCCTGAGGCGGCAGGAATGGCTTGCCGCGCAGCAGATCGGAGATTTTCTCGGCGATCATGATCGTCGGCGCGTTGGTGTTGCCGCCGATCAGCGTCGGCATCACTGAGGCGTCGATGACGCGGAGGTTCTCGATACCACGCACCCGTAGCTGCTCATCCACCGGCGCTTTCGCATCCGCGCCCATGCGCACCGTGCCGACGGGATGATAGATGGTCTCGCCGTTCTGGCGGATCCAAGCATCAATCTCGCTATCGGTCCGGACGTGATCGCCCGGGGCGAACTCCGAACCGCGATAGAGGTCCAGCGCGCTCTGCTTGACGATGTCGCGCACGATACGAACTGAATCGCGCATCGTGCGGCGGTCGTTCTCTTCGGCCAGATAGCGCGGGTCGATGGCGGGCGCATCGTAGGGATTGAGTGAGGCGAGCGTGACCGTGCCTTTGCTCTCCGGCCGCAGCTGGCAAGCATGGATGGTAAAGCCGTCGCGATCAGCTTTGACGCGCGCATGGTCGCGCATCTGTGCGTTCACGAGATGCAGCTGAATGTCGGGGCGATCAAGCTCACCGCGCGTCTTGAGGAATGCGCCGGCGTGCAAGTGGTTTGTACGGCCGTGACCCTGCTTGGTGAGCAGGTACTGAATACCGATCATGGGCTGCTTCAGCCCCTTGGTCAGCGAATACATCGAGAGCGGCTTCGTCATCTCATAGATGACACAGACGTCGAGGTGATCCTGCAGATTCTTGCCGACGTCCGGCGCGTCATGGATGACGTTCACGCCAGCCTTCTGCAACTCAGCGCCGGGGCCGATGCCCGAGAGCAGCAACAGATGCGGTGACTGGAAGGCGCCGCCGCACACGAGCACTTCGCGCTTGGCGTAGACATTCTGCGCAGGCTTGCCAGCGCCCAACGAGAACTCGACGCCGATCGCTTTCTTATTCTCGATCAAAATGCGATGCGCGTGCGCGCCGGAGATCACCTTCAAATTCGGCCGCTCAACGATCGGCTTCAGGTACGCGGCGGCAGCGCTCCAGCGCTCGCCGTCACGAATGGTGAGGTGATACGGCCCAACGCCTTCTTGCTGGCGGCCGTTGAAGTCACGCGTGACCGGGTAGCCGGCCTGCGCGCCGGCTTGAATGAAGGCCTTATAGATCGGATGGCCGGGCGGGCCGCGCGATACCCAAAGCGGACCGCCTTCACCGTTCCAGCTATCGCCGCCATCCTCGTGGTGTTGCGAGCGCTTGAAGTACGGCAGCACATCCGCATAGCCCCAGCCGGTCAGGCCCATCTGGCGCCATTGATCGTAATCGCGCGCGTGGCCGCGAATGTAGATCATGCCGTTAATGGCGGACGAACCGCCCCAGCCGCGTCCGCGTGGCTGATAGAGACGGCGCCCGTCCATGAATTGCTGCGGCGTCGTCTCGAAGCCCCAGTTGGAAACGCCCTTCGCCGCAATCAAATTGCCGACGCCCGCCGGCATCTTCACCAGCAGGCTTTCGTTCTTGCCGCCGGCTTCGAGCACCGCGACGGTGACGTTCGGATCTTCAGTCAGCCGGTTAGCCAGCACGCAGCCAGCGGAGCCCGCGCCCACAATGATATAGTCGAAGCGATCGCCGCCCTCGGTCTCAGCCACTGTTTCCGTCCCTTAAGGTCTTTTGTTGCCGGAACCTTTGCGCGCCCAGCCGCCCGGCGCCAAGCCCTGCCCCGCCGTCAAAGCTTAAGCAAACGTTTACGGTGAAGCGGCATTAATGGCGTCATGTCCGCTGCCCCAAAGATTGATGTCGCCGCCGCCGCCCGCCGCCTTGCCGCCGCGTCCGTCGGCATCCGCGAGCGCCGCCGCTTCCGCCGCATGCCGATCGAGGTGAACGGGCGCCTCATGGATCCGCTCGGACGCGAGCACGATTGCCGGACTGCTGACATCTCTCCGGGCGATATCCGCATCGCCGCGCCGATCCTGCCGCAGGTTGGCGAGCGCGTCGTCATTTACCTTGCAGGCTTCGGACGCGTCTCGGGCCACGTCGCCCGCAAGTGCGGCGAGGGCGAAGTCGCCATTATCTTCGATTTCACCGCCCACAAACGCGAGAAGATGGCCGAGCAATTGACGCTCGCTGTTAACCGTGACCTCGGCATCGAGGAGCCGGCGCATCGGGCCGCGATCGCCGATGGCTCGCAAATGATCAAACTCGAGTTCGAGACGGGCGAAGCTTACGAAGGCGAAGTCGTCGACTTCTCTCTGGCCGGCATCACTATAAAGAGCAGACGTCCGCCGCCGCTGATTGGCGTGTGGGTGCGGGCCGGCAACGTCTATGGCCGCGTGGCGCGTTTGATCGATGGCGGCTTCGCCATCGACCTCGAACCACGCAAGCATGGCTAACGAGACCTTACTGAAAACTCCGGCATAGCGATTGCAGGCCTCCGGTTTCGCCGGAGACGCGAGTGGCGTCTTCGTTCTGAAACGGAGCAAAGCCGTGAGTGACGTCGTCACGCTAAAGACCGCAACTGCCACAAAATGGTGGGTGCAGATCCGCGGCCGGGCCTTCGGCCCCTACACGATCGAGCAAATGGCGACCTTCCTCACCGAAGGCCGCGTTCGCCCGACCTCGCTGGTTTCAGACAACGGCAAAGATAACTGGACCGAAGCGCGCCGGGTCATGGCGCTGCGCGGTCTGCGCAAACCTGCCGCCGCGAACGACGCTGAAGAAGCGGCGAACGTGTTCGTGCATGCTGAAATCTTCTCAGGCGCCTGGACCCCGTTCATGGCGGCGCTCGAAAGCATGGGCTTTGTCTGCGACCTAGGCCCCGGCCTCTGGCTCGTGCGCACGCGCTATACGTCGGGCGTGATCCGCAACACGCTCTCGCAAACGCTGGAGCGCGGCGACCGCTTCGTCGTGATCGACGCGACGCGCGATCGCCTGGCTTGGTTCAACCTCGGCCCGGAAACGGACGTTCGCATCGGCAAAGTCTGGAACGGCCCGCTGCGCGCCGAAGCGACCAACGACGCCCGCTAAGCGCCAATCGCAGCGGCCAGCCGCTCATAAGCGCGCGCGAAATCTTCCTTGAACTGCTGCACCACCGCGCCCGCTGACAGCGGCGTGTTCATCAGCCCGACGCCCTGGCCGACCCAGTAGGTCGCGAGTTCTTGCGCGCCGGCGTGGCCGCCGTCTGCGAGTTTGTCGATGAGGCGCAGCGGCGGCTCGGAAATGAATGTCTGCAATGGCATCGGCAGCGGTTTGGGGGCGTCCTCGCTCTCCCAGGCATCCGTCCACGGCGACCGCAGTTGCCGCGATGGTTTGCCGGTGCGCGACTTCGAACGCACCGTGTCGCGCGAGGTCGCCGCCAGCAGCTTTTTCTTGATGATCTCGCTTGTCTCAGCCTCCGGCGTTGTCAGCCACACAGAGCCACACCAGGCGCCCGCCGCGCCCATCGCCATGGCGGCCGCCATTTGCGCGCCGGTGACGATGCCGCCAGCAGCCAACACCGGCGTATCGCTGCCGGCGGCGCGCAACGCCTCCACGACCTCCGGCACCAGCACCATCGTTGTGACGTCGCCGCAATGGCCGCCCGCTTCCGTGCCTGCAGCTATGATAATGTCGACACCCGCCGCGGCTTGCGCCAGCGCGTGCTCTTTCGCGCCGACGAGCGCGGCGACCGCGACGCCATGCTTCTTGCCCATCTCGATCATCAGGGGTGGCGGCGTGCCCAGCGCATTGGCGATGAGCTTGATGGGGTACTGGAATGCGACCTCAAGCGTTGATGCGCCGCCGTCGGCCAGATTGCGTGCGAAACCGCCCGCGCCCTTGCGCGCTTCCTCAAGCTCAGCCGCTTCAATACCGTGTTGCGCCAAAATGCTCGCAGCGAAATCCTTGTGCTTGGCCGGGAGCCCCTCAACGAGCGCATCTACACTCACCGACGCGCCGCCTTTGCCCTCGTAAGCATTCGGCACGATGAGATCGACGCCGTAGGGCTTGCCGCCCGCGTGCGCCTCAATCCAATCAAGCTCCTGCTTCAAGCGATCCGTCGAGTAACCGGCGACGCCGAGCACCCCCATGCCTCCCGCCTTGGAGACTGCCGCAACGACATCGCGGCAGTGCGAAAACGCGAACAGCGGAAACTCTATGCCTAGACGTTGGCAGATCGGCGTATGCATCATGGCGCGAGCATAGCGCGGCGGGGCCAATGGACGAGAGCAAAATCCCAGTCATCGTCGGCGTCGGCCAGATCAACGATCGCGACGAGCGGCTGAACTCGGTTGAGCTGATGGCTGCTGCGCTGCGGAATGCCGATGCGGACGGCGGTGGCGGATGGCTCGCGCGCGCCGATGCGCTGGATGTGGTGGCGCAGCTTTCGTTTCCGGAACTCGCTGATGCCTCCGCACCCTTGGCGCAAATGCTGGAGATCGCGCCGCGGCACTGCGCGCAGACGCGTTACCCGATGGGCGACAGCCCTGTCGCGCTGCTGAACCAGGCCGCGAACCGTATCGCGGCGGGCGAAGCGGAGGCCTGCCTCGTCGCCGGTGGCGAGGCGCTGCGGACGGCGGCCAAGCGCGCTGCGGGCGGAGCGCGTGACGCGGTGCGGGAATCCGCCGCCCGTGCAACCCGCGAAGGACGCGCGCGCTACGGCATCGTCGCGCCGACTGATGTGTATCCGCTCTACGAGAACGCAGTCCGCGCGGCGTGGGGGCAGACGCTGGCGCAAGCGCAGTCCGAAAGCGCGGAAATTTGGGCGGGTCTGTCGCGGGTTGCGGCGGCGAACGCCAATGCGTGGCTACGCAACCCGGTTTCGGCTGAGCAGATACTGGATGTCTCGCCGAGCAATCGGCCGATCGCCTTTCCCTACACCAAGCTCATGGTTGCGAACGCATCGGTGAACCAGGGCGCGGCGTTCATCGTGACGAGCCTCGCCAAAGCGAAAGCCGCAGGCGTGGAGGAAACTCGTCTTGTCTATGTCGGCCGCGGCGCGGCGGCGCGTGAACCCGGCGACGTCCTGGCGCGCGATCGCCTGGATCGTTCGCTGAGTTTGGACTCTTCTTTGCGCTCCGCGCTCCGCTTCAACGGCATTAGCAGCGCCGATTTGGATTTCACCGAGCTCTATTCTTGCTTTCCGGTGATGCCGAAGCTTGCCCGCCGCATCATCGATTGGCCACTCGAAAAACCAATGACCGTGTTCGGCGGCCTCACCTTTGGCGGCGGCCCTGTCGGCAATTATATGAGCCACGCCATTGCGTCGATGGTGGAGGCTTTGCGCGCGGGCGGGCGTCACGGCTTGCTGTTCGGGAATGGCGGCTTCGCTACAACCAGCCACAGCATTGTCATTTCGCGCGATCCCGCCATAGCAGCGCAAGGCGCGCACGATCCGAGTGTGCAGGGCGAGGCGGACGCGTCGCGACCAGCCGCACCGAAACTATTGGACGCCTATTCCGGCGATGGCGAAATCGAGACGTACACCGTATTCTACGATCGTAACGGCGCGGCCAGCAGCGGCGTCATTATTGGACGCACACCGAACGCCGAGCGTTTCCTCGCTTCGGTAGGCCGCGACGATGCAGAGCTGATCGCGTTTCTCACCGATGGCGGACACGAACCCGTAGGCGTGCGCGGGCGCGTCGAAACTGACGCCACCGGTCTCAATCACTGGCGGCTTTGAGCTTCAGCTCGCGTTTGTAGCGTTTCCAGTTCTCGACATAGTGATGCGCGGAGAACTGGATCACCTGCCGCTGCTGCTCTCCCATCTTGCGTGCAAACCGCGCTGGCGCGCCGGTGATGAGCGAGCCTTCCTCGAACGTCTTGCGTTCCGTCACCAGCGAGTGTGCGCCCACCAGGCAGAAGCTCGGAATGACGGCGTAGTTCAGGACCGTCGCTTTGATGCCGATGAGCGAAGTGTCGGCGATGGTGCAGCCATGCAGCATGACTTGGTGGCCGATGGTCACGTCTTTGCCGATCGTCAGCGGCGCGCCCATGTCGGTGTGCAGCACGCTGCCGTCCTGAACGTTGGAATTTTCGCCGACGGTGATCGGTTCATTGTCACCCCGCAACACCGCGCCGAACCAAACCGAGGCATTTCGTTTCAGCACCACCCGGCCGATTAAGACGGCTGTCGGCGCGACCCAGTACGCGTCAGGGTCCTCCACCTCCAGATCGGCGTCCGCGAGAGAATAAATCGGCATGGTTCCGGCTCCGGCGTTGTGCGAATTGTTTGTGACGTTCCGGTTCTTCAATGCCCCGTTAACCGTTTCAGCGCTTCCTGTAACCATCGGACTGGAAACTTTCCGGTCCACCCGTCTCCAAGGGCTTCGGCTCGATTGTGGGGGAGTACGTGGGCACACGGCGCAAGATCAGCGCACTACACATCCCGCCCAACGGCGTTCACGCCGACGACTCTTTCGACTCCTCTGATTTCTTCGACTACCCACCGCCCGCCGGCAGAAGCCGCGCGGGCTCTTTGTACTCCCGAAAGGAGCCCTTAATGGCGAAGCGCACTACCAAGCGTCGGCAAGCCCAAGGCGTGCTCAACGTTCAGGAATTCCAGCGCGACGATCGTCGTCAGCGCAATCTGCATGTGCTTGAGGGTGGCTATCAGCCCGCCAACGACAGCAATCGCGATCATAGCTTCGTCAAAAACGTCCGCCCCAAATCCAAGGGTCAAACCCAGCTCATGGAGGCGATCGACACGCACGCCCTCGTGCTCGCGCTCGGCCCCGCGGGCACCGGCAAGACGTATCTCGCCATCACCAAAGCGGTTGAAGCGCTCGAAAGCGGCAAGGTTGGCCGTATCGTGCTTTCACGCCCCGCGGTGGAAGCGGGTGAATCACTCGGCTTCCTGCCGGGCGCCATGGAAGACAAGCTCGCGCCCTACCTGCGTCCGCTCTACGACGCGCTGCAAGATCGCCTTTCGCCGAAACGCTTGAAAGCGCTGATGGCTGAAGGTCTTATCGAGATCGCGCCGGTCGGCTTCATGCGCGGCCGCACGCTGAACAACGCTTTCGTCGTGATCGACGAAGCGCAGAACTGCACCTACGGCCAGATCAAGATGCTGTTGACGCGTTTGGGCTGGAACTCGACCATGGTCGTCACCGGCGACCCGGCGCAGACCGACTTGCTGCCGGATCTCTCTGGCCTGCACACCGTCGCTGACAAGCTCGAAGGCGTGAACAATATCGCCGTCTGCCGCTTGGGCGAAGTCGATATCGTGCGCCACCCGCTGGTCGCTTCGATGTTGGGTGTTTTGTAAAGCGCTGCTTCGTTTCCCGATTGGAAACGTGTGTTGGATCAATGAAAGACCTCAGCCCCGGCTTTGCCGGGGCTTTTTCTTTGGCACTTAGTCTTCGCCTTCGAGATCGATGTCCAGGATGCTCATTGTGAGCACCTGGCCCTCATCCTCATCGACCGAGACAGTGCCGACGAATTCGTCATGCACATAAACTTCAGCACTATCCGTCTTGCGCGGACGGGCGCGCACATCGAGATCAGCAGCGTGCAGAACTTGCCGAAGCGCCGTCTGCAAGCGCCCGCGCTCCGCGTCGTCGATCGGCGCGTCCTTCTTGGCCCCAGGCGCGCGCGGCACCGCCAGACTGATCGAGTACGAGAGCTCGCCCTCATCCTCATCGCGCAGCAGAGCGGCGATGCGCTTGCCGTCGACAAGGACGTCCGCTTCCTCGGCCGATTTCGACACCACGGACACCGTGGGCGAACCCAGCAATTTCGAGAGATAGGCGCCGAGGCGCGTGCATTCGGCAGCGTTCAAGGGAAACTCCGTTCTGGAGGCGGAAACTCGCGCCGCGCGCCGTTCAGGTCAAGCGCGGGTCTAGTCGAATTCCCAGTGTGTGGCCTCTCTGCGCAGATGCCGGCCGTAAATAAAGGCGAACAAACCGAGCCCCGCGAACACGCCCATGACGCCGACATAATCGAACATGCCGTCATCGACCGCTTCGCGCAGTGTGAACGGCGTGTAGAGCGCGATCGCCGCCAGCGCCACGCCCACGGCGACGCCGGTTTTGATCAGCACGTCGCCGAAGAAATAGTTGCGGTCGATCTCGCCGCGCGGGCGGCGGTGGGGCTTGGAGCTGGATTTGCGCTTGGCCATGGGACCAGCCTAGCCGGATTCGCGCGCGAACTCTTAACGCGCCCGCCCGTTGCACCGGCGTAACAAGCCGCTAGCGGCGCCGGCTGGCGTCTATGTGCGTGCGCGCGGGTTCTAACTCATACGAAATTACGCACGAACGCGCCTCGTCGCGGGCTTCCTGGCTGCAATTGCTGCGTCCGAACGCGTCCGCCAATTGCAAGGCGCGATCACGGTTGGGGCCCCAACCATGCTGCGTATCGTACAACACCGCAAAGCCGCTCCATGGCATCATGGTCTGGCCCAGGGTCTTGCTTTCGAAGATGCGCTCAATCGTCGGCTGAAAGAAACCGAGCCGCGCGGCGAGCGTGCCGGTGTCGGCGCCGTTGAGTTCCGTCAGAAACTCGCGCCAAGCTTGGTTCGCTTCCTGGCACATTTGAATGAGCCGCACGTCGCCGCGACCCAGGCGTTCGAGCAATTCGTGCATCGGCATGCCGCCTTTCTAGCGGCAACCGATCACGCCTTTGCGACAAACGCACTCCGCCTCGCCTCAAAGGCGGGGCTCAGAGCCACCACTTCGCGGCTTTGGCGCGGAAATTCGCCGCGCGCTCGAGTTCAGCGCTCACCGCGAAGACGCTTTCCTCGTCGAGCGCCTTGCCGATCACCTGCAGGCCAAGCGGCAGGCCGTTGGCGTCCGTCGCCGCGGGCAGCGCCAACGCCGGCAAACCGGCGAGATTCGCCGTCACGGTGAAGATGTCGTTCAAATACATCGCCACCGGATCGCCTGACTTTTCCCCGAGCGCGAACGCCGCAGACGGCGTCGCTGGCGTCAGGATGGCGTCGACCTTCTCGAACGCGTCGCGGAAATCTTGGGCGATGCGCTGACGCACTTTTTGCGCGCGCAAATAATACGCGTCGTAATAGCCGGCGCTCAGCACATAAGTGCCGATCAGGATGCGGCGTTGCACTTCCTTGCCGAACCCCGACGCGCGCGTGTTCTCATAGGTGCCGTTCAAATCTTTCCCGGCCACGCGAGCGCCGTAACGCATGCCGTCATAGCGGGCGAGGTTCGATGAGGCTTCGGCCGGCGCCACGATGTAATAAGCCGGCAGCGCATACTTCGTATGTTTCAGCGAAATCGGCACGATCTCGGCGCCTGCCGCCTTCACCCATTCGATGCCCTGCTGCCACAGCGCCTCGATCTCCGCCGGCATGCCGTCGATGCGATATTCTTCCGGCACGCCGATGCGCATGCCCTTGATCGAACGCTTGGTTGCGGCGCGGAAATCCGGCAGCGCGTTGGGCAGCGAGGTTGAATCCTTGGGATCGTGCCCCGCCATCGATTGCAGCAACATGGCGCTGTCTTCGACCGTCTTCGCAATCGGCCCCGCCTGATCGAGCGAAGACGCAAACGCGACAATGCCCCACCGCGAGCAGCGGCCGTAGGTTGGCTTGATGCCGACAGTGCCGGTGAAGGCTGCGGGTTGACGGATCGAGCCGCCGGTATCGGTAGCAGTGGCGCCCAAGCACAAATCTGCGCTCACCGCCGAAGCCGAGCCGCCAGAGGAACCCCCGGGCGTGAGCTTCGCGTCTTCGTTGCCGCGCCGCCATGGCGACACCACCGGGCCAAAGTGCGAGGTCTCGTTCGACGAGCCCATCGCGAACTCGTCCATGTTGAGCTTGCCGAGCATCACCGCGCCATCGCGGAAGAGATTGCCGCTGACGGTGGATTCATAAGTCGGCGTAAACTCGCCGAGCACGCCCGAGCATGCGGTCGTTCGCACGCCTTCTGTGCAGAACAGATCCTTGATCCCAAGCGGCGCGCCCTCGAGCGGCCCTGCCTTGCCTTGTGCCCGCTTGGCGTCGGACGCCTTCGCGCGCTCGCGCGCCAATTCGGGCGTTGTGACGACATAGGCGTTGAGATGCGGGTTGGCTTTATCGATCGCGTCGATGAAAGCGTTGGTCAGCTCAAGCGAGGAGAATTGCTTCTTCTCCATGCCGTCGAGAGCTGCGGCGAGCGTAAGTGTCGTCAGATCGGTCATTTAGTTAGGCACTCAGTGATTTTGCGTAGAACGCCGTCCAGGCGCTCGGCGGATAATCGAGGACAGGCTCGCACGTTGCGAAGCCGCCGCGTTCATAGACGCGCTTGGCGGCATCGAAGTTCGAGCCTGTCTCAAGCACGATGCGGGTGACGCCTTCCTGTCGGGCGAGGTCTTCGATCCGCGCCAGGATCGCGCCGCCGACGCCAAGCCCGCGCGCCTCTGGTTTTACGAACATACGCTTCACTTCGCCGACGCCATTGGCGTGGCGGCGCAACGCGCCCATCCCCAAGGTTGCCCCGCGATCGTCACGGGCCACAAAGAGCGTCGTGTCGGGTTGCGCCATCTGCTCAACCGTCATGTGATGACGATACCCGGGCGGCGTCAGCTCGAACGTGAACTCGTTCAGCTGTTTCACTAACGCGCGCACGTCATCCGAGAGCGACGTTTCGGTGGCGATGGTGAAGCTCACTCCACGACCTTCGGCACCACGAAGAATCCATCTTCGCTCTTCGGCGCGTTCTTCAGCACCTTCTCGGGATCGTTCCCGGCCGTCACGACATCGTCGCGCATCGGCAGGGAAAGCCCCTCGACGGCGCTCGTCATCGGCTCGACGCCTTCGACATCGACCTCGTTCAGCTGCTCGATCCAGGCCATGATGCCGTTCAGCTCATCGGCCATTGGCTTCACGCGGTCTTCGGGCAACGCCAGGCGCGCGAGCTTCGCGACCTTGCGGACGGTTTTTTCATCGATCGACATAATGGCGGGGCTTATAGCCCGGCCTGGGCCGGTTCAAGAGCCCGCCGGGCTGCACTCGCCTGTCCAAGTGTCACTGCCGCCATTTTCACCAGCTTGGCGGAGGTTGAATGTCTGCAGGTTCCGCGCGATTTCCAGATTCGCGGCATAGTCGGTCCGATCGTTGGTCCGCATTGTCGCGGTCCAGCCGAGCGCACGCGTAAGTGTTGGCTCGAACTGAGCGTCCTCGCAGCCGGTCGCGATGCAGAAGCGGCCTTGGCCGCCGCGATCGGGCACGGAGAGCGAAATGTAGAGCGTCGTCGTCTCGCCGGGAGACGACGCGGTGCAGCCGCCCGCCGGGCATGACCGCAATTCGCTGGCGTTGCAGTTGAGATCATGGCCCAACGCAAAAGCCAGTTCTGGATCGGCGCCGATGTCAGCGGCGGACGAGGCCGCGCAGGCCGCGAGGCCTAGAGCAGCGGTCAAGATAAGGGCGCGCAACATCGGCGCATTGAAGACCCGCGCTTGACGTTCCGCAAGCGCGCGCCGAAGGGATGGGCGCCTTTTCATGCCGGTGCTCGACCTCCCCGCCTTCGCCGCCGCTTTGCCGGCGCGCGCCGCCATTCTCGGGATTGACCCCGGAGAGAAGCGGATCGGCATCGCCGTCAGCGACACCACCCGCCTGATCGCCTCGTCTCTGGACACGATCGCACGCGCCAAATTCGCGGAAGACGCTGCTGCGATTCTGAAGCTCTACGACGCCCGCCAGTGCGCAGGCTTCGTCATCGGGCTGCCGCTCAACATGGATGGCTCCTCCGGGCCCGCAGCACAGAGCGCACGCGCATTCGCGCGCAACTTGCTGGCCAAGCGCGATGCGCCGCTGCTCTTGTGGGACGAGCGGCTTTCGACGGCTGCCGTGACGCGCACCTTGCTCGAAGGCGACGCCTCGCGCCGCCGCCGCGGCGAGGTCGTCGACAAGATGGCGGCCGCCTACATGCTGCAAGGCGCGCTCGACGCGATGCAGGAACGGCGCGGCGATGGCTGACGTTTTTGGGGCGCTTGTCCCCACCTTTATCCTGATCACGCTGGGCTACATCGTCCGCGCGGCGCGCATCGCGACGGCCGAGCAATTCGGGATGGTCAACCGCTTCGGCTATTTCGTGCTCTATCCCGCGTTTCTGTTCACGCTGGTCTCCGGCGCGAACTTCGCCGGCGCCGGCGCGCTGCCGTTTCTCGGCGGCGTGCTGGGCGGGTTTCTCGTGCTCGTGCTTGTCGCGTTGGCGCTGCGCCTTGTGTTTCGTGGCGATGGGCCAGCTTACACCAGCGTCTTTCAAGGCAGTGTGCGCTGGAACGGTTTTGCGCTGCTTGCTGCAGCGACGGCGCTGTTCGGCCCTGAGGGGCAACAATTGATCGGCCTTGCGTTTGGGCCGCTGGTGCTGACGCTCAACATCATCTGCGTCATCGTGCTCGCGCGTTGGGGCGCTGCGAAAGCGACTTCGATGCGCGCCGTCCTCGATCAGATCATCGCCAACCCGCTCATCCTTGCGTGCGCAGCGGGGATCGTGACCAACCTCTTGGGCGTGCGCGATCTCGGCTATGTCAGCGATGCACTGCAATTGCTTGGGCAAGCGGCGATGCCGATCGCGCTCATGTGCGTGGGCGCTGGACTCGATTTCGGCGCTCTGCGCGCTTCGCTGCCGAAAGTAGCGACAGCGTCTGTCATGCGCCTCGTTCTGGCGCCGACTTTAGTGTGGGGCGCCTGCATCCTGACCGGCGCAACGCCGCTTGCCACCGCCGTCGCAGTCGGCATCGGCTCCACGCCCACCGCCGCCGCCGGCTACACGCTCGCCCGTGAAATGGGCGGCGATGCGCAGCTCATGGCAGCGATCATCACGGCGACGACGCTGCTCTCCTTCATCACGATGCCGATCGCGATTTCGCTCGTGCTGCACTAGCAGGGCACGCTCAGCGTTTGCGGAACGGCGCCACCGGTTCGCTGCGACCGATCACCATCTCGGGGTCTTCCTCGAAGCCCGGATGATTGGTCGGGTCGACCACATAGGTCTTTGCGTTCTCGACCGGCTCAAGCGGGGCGTGCACGCGCGTTTCCGCCGTGGCCGCCTTGCCTGTGCTCAGTCCCGCAACAACCGCTGCCAGCGCGATCCCCACCGGCCGCAGCGTTTGTTCTTCTTTCTTGGGGTGCGATTTCAGCATCACGCCCTCCTTACTCGCCCTCCAAACCCGCCGTCCCACGATTGGAACAAAGCGAGTACAGCACCGAGTCCGGGTCAGCAAGATGGCTGAAACGATTATCCCCGCCTTAGTGTCGCCGCGCTTGCGGCGAAGCGGCCATAGCGCTTAACAAGCGCGCATGGCTCAGCGACCGACTGGCGTGAAGAAAAACGATCAAAACGCCCGCGCCATTCGTTTTCGTCAGAAGCACCTTCTGGCCATAGCCGACCTAGATCGTTTCGACGCCGAAAACCTGCTCGATCGGGCTGAGAAGTTTGCCCCGCTTCTGGATGAGAAGATAAAGAAGCTCGACACGCTGCGTGGGCGGACGCTGATCAATCTTTTCTTCGAGAATTCCACAAGAACGCAAAGCTCGTTCGAACTCGCCGGCAAGCGCATGGGCGCTGACGTTGTGAACATGAGCGTGAAGAGCTCGTCGGTCGCAAAGGGCGAAACGCTGATCGACACCGCCGCGACATTGAATGCGATGCGGCCGGATTTGCTGGTGGTGCGCCACGGGTCTTCCGGCGCGGCGGAATTGCTTTCCCAGAAAGTCGATTGCGCCGTCATCAATGCCGGAGACGGCAAACACGAGCACCCGACACAGGCTTTGCTCGACGCCTTCACCATCCGCTCGCGGCTTGGCGGCGTCGAAGGACTCACCGTCGCGATTTGCGGCGACGTGCTGCACAGCCGCGTCGCCCGCTCCAACGTCGCCCTGCTCACGCTGCTCGGCGCGCAAGTGCGACTGATCGGCCCACCCACGCTCATGCCCGCCGGCGCCGAGAAATGGGGCGCGAAGGTTTTCCACGATATGCGCGCCGGCCTCAAAGACGCGGACGTGGTGATGATGCTGCGCGTCCAGCGCGAGCGCATGACTGGCGGCTTCTTCCCCAGCGCGCGCGAGTTCTTCTGGTTCTACGGCCTCGACGAGGACAAGCTCCGGCACGCCAAGCCGGGCGCCCTCGTTATGCACCCAGGCCCCATGAACCGCGGCGTCGAAATCGACAGCGCCATTGCCGACAACCCGAACGTCTCGCTCATCGAAACGCAGGTGCGCATGGGCGTCGCTGTGCGTATGGCCGTGCTCGAAGCCTTGGCTGAGAGCGGCTCGAACGAGGAGCGCGAGTAATGTGGCTCTTCCTGCTCTGGTGGTGCGTCGACGATCACCTCGCAACAGCGCTTGATGCGCCCGGCCTCGGGAATCTGCCGATCTGGGTGCCCTTTATTATCGCCATCGCATTTTCCACGACGCTCAACGTCGCCATGAAGAGACGTTGAACGCATGACCAAACCGACGCTGATCAAAAACGCCAAGCTGATCGACCCTGCAAAGAACAAGGTCGAAGACGGCGCCATTCTGTTCTCGGAAAGAATTCTCGATGTCGGCGCTGTGACGAGCGCGCCGGACGGCGCGGAGATCATTGACGCCGATGGCGCTCACGTTGCGCCGGGTCTGATCGACATGCGCGTCGTCATCGGCGAACCGGGCGCCGAACACAAAGAGACGTTCAAATCCGCGGGCCGCGCGGCGGCAGCGGGCGGCGTCACCACCATGGTGATGATGCCGAACACGACACCGGTGCTCGACGATCAGAGCTTGATCGATTTCGTGCTTCGCCGCGGCATCGACCGCTCCGGCGGCGTGCGCATCTTGCCGGCGGCGGCGCTGACGCAGCATCTCGACGGCGAGTTGATGACCGAGATCGGCCTGATGGCCGAAGCCGGCGCCGTGCTATTCACGAATGGCGACAAGCCAATCGTCTCCAGCCGCACGCTGCGCCGCGCGCTCTCATACGCAACCACCTTCGGCGCGCTGATCGCCCATCGCCCGGAAGATCCGTATCTAGCCGAAGGCGGCGTCATGCATGAAGGCGAACTCGCCGCGCGGCTGGGCCTTCCCGGCATCCCGGCCGCCGCCGAAGCCATCATGGCTGAGCGCGATCTGGCGCTGGCCGAACTGACCGGCGGCAGGCTGCTGCTCGACATGCTCTCCTCCGCACAAACGTTACCCGCCTTGAAGCGCGCTAAGGACAAGGGCGTGAAGGCGTTCGCGAGCGTGAACGTCCATCACCTCGTGCTCAACGAAAACGACGTCGATGGCTATCGCACGTTTGCCAAGCTTTCGCCGCCGCTGCGCGGCGAAGATGATCGCGTCGCGCTCGCGCAGGCGGTGAGCGATGGCCTCATCGATGTCATCGTCTCCGGCCACGATCCGCGCCCCGCCGAGGATAAACGCCTCCCCTTCGAGGAAGCAGCATTCGGCGCGGTTGGCCTTGAGACGCTGCTGCCTGGCGCGCTGACGCTGCATCACAAGGGCGACGTCGCGCTCAACACGCTCTTCCGCGCCATGACGCAGCGCCCGGCCGAATTGCTTAAGCTGCCGCAGGGCCGCCTCGCCAAGGATGCGCCGGCGGACATTATCCTTATCGATCTCGGCGCACCGTTCAGGCTGGACAGCGACAAGCTGCGCTCGAAGTCGAACAACTCGCCGTTTGATGAGAAACTCATGCAAGGCGCCGTGAAACGGACATTCATTGGCGGCAAAACTGTATTCGGCGGCTAACTCGGAGGGACGCCCCATGCGCACACTTTTGATCGGCGCGGCGCTGCTCGCGCTCACCGCCTGCGGCACGTCTGGTTTTTCGGGGCCCGTGCCCGAACCGATCGGCCCGGGCGATCCAGGCCCGGGTGATACGCCACCGCCGATCCCACTCGACGGCCCGATCATGTATTCCTGCAGCAACGGCCAGCAGATCGTCGTCGATGTCGAAGGCGCGAGCGCGCGCGTTCAAATCGTCGGCGGCACGTCGATGGTGCTGCCGCGCGCCTCGGACGGCTACTACACCAACGGCCGCTACGGCTTCCGCGGCGGCGGCGCCAATGGCCAGTGGGAAGTCGGCCGCGCCGCGCCCGCTGACTGCACCGGCAGCTAAGACGGATCAGGGCGGGGGCTCATGTCGCAAGATGCGGAAACCGAGCGGACGAACAATCTCGTCGCGCTGACCATCGCTGTTCTCGCGGCTTTCGTCGCTGTCACATCGATCAAAGCCAGCAACGTCGAACAACAGATGGAGCAGGCTCAGGCCGAGCGAAACAACAGCTGGGCCTGGTACCAAGCCGTGCGCGTGCGCGAAGACATGGCGACCTACCAGCTCGCCAATCTCCAGCGCGCGCGGCGCACCACCAATGACCG
>CAYUOC010000011.1:37329-40343 GCA_964446305.1 uncultured Terricaulis sp.
GCGCATTCGCCTGTTAGGAAGCGCTCGTGCTGACGCTTTATTTCATTCTCGCCGCCGTTGGCGGTTATCTCCTGGGCTCGATCCCGTTTGGCTTGGTGCTGACCAAGGCGGCGGGCCTCGGCGATATCCGCGGCATCGGCTCCGGCAATATCGGGGCGACCAATGTCCTGCGCACTGGCCGCAAGGATTTGGCATTGGCGACACTGGTGCTCGACGCGGGCAAGGCCGGCATCGCGCTTTTCCTGGCCAGGCTCATCGTCGGCAACGACACGCCCTATCAGATCGAACTCGGCCTTGTTGCCGGCTTCGCCGCCTTTATCGGGCACTGTTATCCGGTCTGGTTGCAGTTCAAGGGCGGCAAGGGCGTCGCCACTTATTTCGGCTTGCTGCTGGTCGGCATGCCGCCGCTCGGCGTTGTCATCGGCATCACCTGGCTCGCGGTCGCAATGATGTTTCGCATCTCGTCACTTGCAGCTCTTGCTTCAGTGACGCTCGCGCCCATCCTCGCGTTCGTCGGAGGCTACTCCACCGCTGAGATTGCCTGCCTTGTGGCGCTCGCCGTGCTGATCTTCTGGCGCCACAGCGCCAACATCGCGCGCCTCCGCGCCGGCACAGAACCGCGCATGGGCGACAAGAAGAAGCAAGAAGACGCCGCCGCCGAGCCTGTTGAACAGGCACCGGCGCCTGTCGTGGCCGAAGCGGCGCCGGAGCCGCCGCCGGCGGCCGAACCCAAGCCGGAAGCATGACCCGCTCGCTGTCGCGTCCCGAGCTGATCGCTTGGACGCGGCTGGCGCGCACGCCGCGGATTGGTCCGCTCACCTTTCATCGTCTCATTGCGCGTTTCCGCACCGCCGCCGCGGCGCTGGAGGCGCTGCCGCGTGTTTCGAACCTCACTGCGCAAGCTGAGGAACACGCCCACACGGAGATCGAAGGCGTGGAAGCACTGGGCGCCCGGCTGATCGCGTGCTGCGAGCCTGACTATCCTCCGTTGCTCGCGCAACTCGATGCGCCGCCCCCGGTACTCGCTGTGCGCGGCGATCCGAAATGGCTCAAGCGGCCAACAATCGCGATCGTGGGGTCGCGCGAAGGCTCAGGCTCAGCGCTCATGTTCGCGGAGCGTATCGCCGCCGATCTTGGCCAAGCCGGCTTCACAATCGTCTCCGGCCTCGCACGCGGCGTAGATGCCGCCGCACATCGCGGCGCGCTGACGACGGGCACTGTGGGTGTCTTGGCGGGCGGCCTCGATCACCCTTACCCGCCGCAAAATCTCAAATTGCACGATGCACTCTGCGAACAAGGCGCGGTCGTCACCGAGGCGCCCCTCGGCAGCGTGCCGCGCGCGCGAGACTTTCCGCGCCGCAACTCGATTATCTCCGGGGTTTCGCGCGCGGTCGTCATCATCGAGGCGGCGTTACGCTCGGGATCGCTGATCACCGCGCGCGCCGCCGCCGATCAAGGCCGCGATGTCATGGCGGCGCCGGGTTCGCCGCTCGATCCGCGCGCGCGCGGCTCAAATGCCCTGATCAAGCAAGGGGCCACATTGATCGAAGATGCAGCCGACGTGATCACGGCGCTCGGCGGGGACGCGGCGCCATTGCGGCCACTCTCCGCCGGCCCCCCTCTTCGCGGATATCGAAGCACAACCCACGTTGCCAGGCTTGCCGAAGAAGATTGCGGCGTTGCTCTCGCCGACGCCGATCCACGTCAACGACCTCGCGCGCCTGGTAGAGGCGCCGGCCGGAGCGGTCGCCGCCGCGCTCACAGAACTCGAACTGGAGGGCCGCGCCGCTTCACTGCCGGGCGGCTACGCGGCTCAAGCGCGCGCCGCCTTCTCTTAGGAAAGCCGATCAGTCCGCCGATTTCGCTCACTGACGGCGGCGTGGCAGGCGCGGTCCAACGCGCGCTCCAACTCCAGCATGTCAAAGTCTCGCGCGGTCTTGGCGAGCTGATTGGTGATGTCGCGAACGTATTCCGCAAAGGCGGGCGGAGAGACGTCGCTGTAGCGAGCTTCTTCCGGCATGAAGACGACCTTTCAAGCCGCCCAACGTCCTCACTAGGTATCGGGTTCCGCCGCGATCAGAATTCGGTTTCGACCACTGCGCGCACCTTCACCAGTGCGTCGGCTGTTCGCCCCAGACCGGCCGCCTGGGCCATATCGGCGAGTTGACCGATGACGTCGTGAACGTATTCCGCGACCTCGCTCCGCGTCGGAGACGTATCGCTCTCTCGATCTAGGCCTGCCGCCGACATCGCCCATCCCATGCAATTTATAATTGCATATAACACGCTATAGTTGTATTCGCTAGAATTTCTCAACGGGGCGCTAACCAGCGGGCCCACAAGGGAAAATTAGCGGCCCTCTCGCATAAGGGACGGCCCGATCCCATCTGGCTGCGTTGACAGAGGGGGTCATGGCCCCCAGTTTCCGGCCCGTTTTTCCGCGAAAGCCCCCATCCAGAATGAACGTCGTCGTCGTCGAATCCCCGGCTAAGGCCAAGACAATCAACAAGTATTTGGGCAAGGACTATACGGTCCTGGCCTCGTACGGCCACATCCGGGATCTCCCGCCCAAGGACGGCTCGGTGAAGCCGGATGACGATTTCGCCATGGCCTGGGAGATCGATCCGAAGTCCTCAAAGCACGTCAAAGCCATCGCCGACGCGATGAAGGACGCCGACCATCTGATCCTCGCAACCGACCCTGATCGCGAAGGCGAGGCCATTTCCTGGCACGTCCTGGAGGCGCTGAACCAGAAGAAGGCGCTGAAGGGCAAAAGCGTCAAACGTGTCACCTTCAACGCCATCACCAAGCCGGCCGTGCAGGCCGCCATGGCCGCGCCGCGCGACATCGATATGGAACTGGTGGACGCCTACCTGGCCCGCCGCGCCCTCGATTACCTCGTCGGCTTCACGCTCTCCCCGGTGCTCTGGCGCAAGCTCCCCGGCTCACGCTCGGCCGGCCGCGTCCAATCGGTGGCGCTGCGCATCATCGTCGACCGCGAAGTCGAGATCGAG
>CAYUOC010000012.1:0-39638 GCA_964446305.1 uncultured Terricaulis sp.
GCGCCTGCATGGCATGCAGGAGGTCAGCGGTTCGATCCCGCTAGGGTCCACCATTTTTCAAGCACTTACGCCGGTTCATTCTTACACAAGATGAGGCGCGATACCACCGCGATACCACGCGGCACCACCATCGCTCGTTGGCTTCGGCGCGTGGCGCGCGCGATTCGTCTCAGTTCGTCGCAGTTGATCTCAATCGCCGACGCACGGTGGAGACGACACCTGTCACACTCAGTCGCCCTAATCTCGGAACGGCTCATCTTCCCTGCATGGCTGTCGGTCGTAACGATTTGTCGGCGGGGCAGAGATTGCCCTAAGGCGATGGTCAGCAATGACATGCTCAAGCAATCAGCAGAATCCTTCCTGGACGAACTTTTCCAAGGTCGCGCCGCTCTGAGCGTCCCAGACGCGCGCCGTCCCATCGTTCGATGCGGTGAGCAACTGTGTGCCGTCCGATGAGAAGACTGCTGATTTCACTCGATCCTCGTGTCCGGTGAGCGTGCTGCGAAGCGTCCCGCTCGCCGCATCCCAGACCTTCGCGGTGCGGTCCGAGGAGGATGTCACGACGCT
The DNA here is from genome assembly GCA_964446305.1 of uncultured Terricaulis sp. Taxonomy (GTDB): domain Bacteria; phylum Pseudomonadota; class Alphaproteobacteria; order Caulobacterales; family Aquidulcibacteraceae; genus Vitreimonas. The sequence continues at coordinate 568 of CAYUOC010000012.1, forward strand.
CCGGCCATCCGGCGAAAAACAGGCGGTGCCTACGGCGCCGTGGTGGCCCTCAAACGTGACTAAAAGCGCACCGCTTCGGGCGTCCCAAATCTGCGCCAGACCAAGGGAGCGTCTCATCCAAAAACTCGGATGACGCAGTAATCACTCGAAGTCCGTCGAGCGCGAATCCGACGGAATGGACTGCGCAATAGTGAGGGCGACCAACGGCAATCACCTGAATTGCAGCACCGTCGGCCGTGGACCAGAACCGAACCGTTCCGTCGAACCGGGAGGCCGTGACAACCTGCTTGCCATCAGGAGAGAACGCGAGGTCGTCCACTGAGCCCGTGTGGCCCGTGAGCGTGACAATCTCTGCTCCGCTCTGCGCGTCCCAGATCCTCGCTGTGCAATCTTGAGAGCCGGTGACCAATTGCGCTCCATCGGGAGAAAAGGTGGCGCATCCAACGAGCTTCTTATGCCCTCTGAACGTGGTGAGCAGCGCCCCGTTATCTGCATCCCATAGTCGCGCCGTGAGGTCCGACGACCCAGTGAGTATACGCCTCCCGTCCTGACGAAAGGCAGCAGCAAAGATTGCGTTTTGGTGGCCTTCAAAAACCACGAGTTCAGCGCCAGTCTGAACGTCCCAAAGCCCGGCGGACCCTAAACCAGAGACGATTAGAACACGATTGCAGCCTGGGGCGACCACAGCGCTGACCCATGTCCCTGCATGGCCCAGAATTGTGTTGCGTAATGAACCGGTCCGCGCATCCCAGATACGCGCGCGACCATCTCCATATGCTGCGACTATCTGGGTCTCATCGCGCGCGAAAGCGGCGCTGGTGATATCGCCCCACATGTTTACCGCCTCGATGCTTTGTCTTGTGCGAACGCTTAGAAATGTTTCCAGGCAGGAGCTAGCCCTATGTCGCTTTTCGGCGACATCTCCGTTGCTGCGGGTGCTAAGCGATTGACCGCTATCGATCGACTGCGCCGTTGACAAAATTTGCCGATCGGGGCGACGCTGGCCCGAAGCGGCAATTCAATTGCGTGATTGTTCGTCGAACGGGCGGTCAGGAAACTGTCGCCGGAATGATATGAGTTCGTCGCGGATTTCCCTGAGACGATCAGAAATCGCCCAAACCAGAAAGCAAATCACGACGAGTAATCCTGTCAGGATGCTAAGAATACCGATGAGGCTCATGACCGTTTCCCCTCATCCACTTAGCCGCGTCGCCTTCCACACGGCAACAGGGCCAACGTCTCCTCCCGGCGATGGCGCGCCGAATTGACGGGCAGGGTGCCAGTGGCCGGAATGGAGGCGCCCACCGCTCGAAGAATTTCTCTGACGATGCATCGCTGGCTCTTTTCGGCCATTGCCTGCAACACTAACGTCTCTCCGCAGCAGTCGGGCGGGAAGACGAGAGATGAGTCAGCCGTATCAAGAACGCCTGACAAAGGCGATGGACCTAGCCGACAGCGAACCACAGAAGGCGCTCAAGCTCTTGGAATTTCTGATCAAGGATTTTCCAACCGAAATGCAGCCACGCTTTGAGCGAGCGATGGTCTTTCTGAATCTGGACGACGAGAAATCAGCGATCAGCGATCTTGAATGCGTCCTGCGCTCCGAACCAGAGTACCCGGGCGCGCGGGATTGGTTCGCGCGTGTCAGCGGAGGTCACGGGAAGCATCTACTTGCCGCGGAGACGAAATTGGCAGACCTGCTGGCAAAAGCGCCCGAGCATTGGTCGGCAAACGGACAAGCCTGGGCGGATTGCTCTGGATACTTCCTGCAAGCGGGTGAACCGGCGCGCGCACTCGCGGCGTTGGATATTTATTTCGAGAGATATGAAGGCCGGCAAGAGGGCTATGAGATATATGCTCCCGCGCCATATCGAATGCGCGCAAAGGCCCTGCTAGCGGCCAACCGCCCGACGGACGCGCTAACGGCAATTGATATCGCGTGCGCACACCCAAGCTCCGTCCGAGCAGACAAGTTTGTGCGAGTTCGGGTTTTACTGGCGCTCGAAAGGCAGTCGGAGGTTCGCGCGGCGTTCGCGCTGCTCTCCGATTTCAGAGGAACAGACCCCTACGACGAGACAACAGCGTACGCCAAGTCGCTGGGCGTTCACCTCGAATGACCGTGATCGGCGAGAAAACGCCGTTGCTGCAATCGCTAAGCGATTGACCGCAATTGAGAGGGCAGGTCACTTGCGAAAATCATGGCTGTGGCGCGAAGAGCCTGTCTCGCTCAGAGCGACGCTATGACTTAGGGCAATTGCGACAAGCTTGCGATTTGTGCTCGTGCGGCGGAGGCCTCTGACCCGCGGAGGTAGGCCCAGGGTCCGCGCCGGATGAAGACGGGTGACAGCCCACACCGGAGCGCGGGTTCGATGTCGTTCGTCACATGGTCGCCGACGTAGGCGATCGCCCCAGCGGGCACCCTCGCAGCCTTCTGGCTGATTGCCTGCGATTCCGATCTCGTAGCCAAGTCCTTTCAAATCACGCAGGCACGCGATGGCGTCAGGATAGAAATCCGACGGAAGGAATTCGTAGCTCTCGCCTCGGGCAACTCGGTCTTGCCAAGCAGAGTGGTAGTCAAAATCAGGGTTGAAAATTTTGAACACGTCGCGGTGGTGTCGCCCTTCGCTTATGACGCTCCCCAGCGCCGCGTAGAAGGTGAACCGTGGGACGCCCAAATGGTCGGCCCAAAGGCCCCAATGTCGCGTCTCATCGACCAGTGTCTCACCAACGTCAAAGAATACTGCTCGAATGGCCACGCCGGCGCTCCCAAAGCGAATTCATATCTCAACGGGCTCGACAGGCAATGGCAGCTTCCGGCGACGGCCTGCCGAATTGACGGGCAGTGTGCGAAGGGCTGGATTGAGTCGAGTGAGCCGTCCGGGCATGATTGCTCTGAGCCGGGGTTCGGTTCTCATCTGCCACTCGCCGCGAAGGAGCACGATAGCCTAACCGGCTATACGCCATGCCAGATCCAATTTTCTCGAATCCGCGACTAGCTGACATCTATGATCTGCTTGACCCAGACCGCACGGATTTGGATGTGTACTTAGCGATCGTGGAGGAGTTTGAAGCCCGGTCCGTTCTCGACATTGGCTGCGGAACCGGCACTTTTGCTTGCATGCTCGCTGGTCGGGGCATCGACGTTACGGGCGTCGATCCTGCCGCCGCCTTGCTCAGTGTCGCACGCCGAAAGCAAAACGCACTACGGGTGTGCTGGGTTCTCGGCGATGCATCATGCTTGCCGCCGATACAGGTCGACATGGCCACAATGACAGGCAATGTCGACCAGGTTTTTTTGACCGACGCGGATTGGTCGCAAGCGCTTCGAGGCATTCATTCTGCGTTGCGACCGCATGGGCGCCTCTTATTCGAGGTGCGCGACCCGGCAAAGCAAGCATGGCGCGACTGGAACCGCGAGAAAACCTATAGGCGGACCAATATTTGCCGGAGTCGGCGTCGTTGAGACGTGGTGCGACGTGACAAGCGTCGTCGGCGACCTGGTCGCGTTCCGATGGACGCACGTCTTTGAGTCGGATGGCGCAACCGTCTCGTCCGACTCGGTCCTGAGATTCCGCCGTCGAGAGGAAGTCGAGTTCTCGTTGGAAGAAGCAGGCTACGCCGTACAGGAGGTTCGAGATGCGTTGGATCGTCCGGGACTTGAATTCGTATTCGTAGCGGAGCGATGCGAAAAACTACCGATTGGGACTGACTAGGGGACCGACCGGTATCGGGCCAACTCCGGACTTAACGTTTGCATCGCCGCCGACGGCCGGTTTGGAGCAGGGCAGCCGGTTCGCGGCGTGCAATTCTGATGATAGCTTGCCCGAATGTCAGAAGATGTTCTGCTGCCCCCAGGAACCCGCGTTCGATATGATGGTCTCGAAGAAGGTGGGGAGTACGGTATCGTCGTGCATAGGGTGGTTCAGCAACGAGATCGCAGGACACGACTGTTACGTTGCGTTCTTCGGCAAAGCGTTTCCTACCGGCGCGCCGGACCAGAAACCCTATGTTCTTCGATACGCGTCCGCATCCCTCGCGGTGGTGCGGGAAGCGCCGGACTGACCGCAAACGGCGATAGCGCGCTGAATTGACGGGCAGGGCGTTAGTGGCTTGATTGGGGCGCGCCGGCCGTTCGAGGAAAATTGCGATTGGCCCGGCCGTGGCCCAATGCAGACGTTCAGCGAAGTCTACAGTAGACAGGGCGGGCCGGAGGCCATTCTGCCCATGAGAAATGACGAGTTTCTGAGGGTTTGCCTCGAAGAGGCGCTCAATACGGACATGCCAGAGTGGCCGCGAATGACCGAGGCGCAAAGAACCCATGTGGCGGGCTACTGCATCTCAGGTGCGGTGCTAGGTTATGAGGCCCTGTTGGATATGCTGTCGGAGAGGAATTCGGCGGCATACGCAGACGCCCTTGACGACTTGGGCTTCGCAAAACTCGCCCAGCTTGTCAGAGGTGTTCTTCAACTGGATGCGGAGCGGATGGCTGACAGCGACGAGTTCTTCGAACTTGCAGTCGAGTTGGAGCTTCAGGAACGTGCCATTCTGAATGCGGTGGACCGCCACGCCAAAGACAATCGGTTATTTCCGTGTTCTCAGTAAAGTGACGTTACCGCCGAATGCTACGCGCATCTTTTCGACGTCGATTGCGCTGACTCACACGGGTCAAACGCATATCGTGGACTGGCTCAATAGACCCGCTGGCGCCCGCATCCCTGGGCCATTCCCATTGCCCGAACCGAATAGATTGCAGATTGGTTCAGGGTTTCCGCGAGAGATCGCAAAGCCCATTCTGAAGTTCAGCAAGCCGAGGCCAAGGAGCGAACCGCTGTACGAGGCATACAGCTTCGCCTTTTTTTGGGCCGTCGATGAGGCGCTTCGGGCTACGATTTCCGAGATCGACCCAAACGGATTCGACGCCGCTCTTGCTGAGACGCGCTTCCCGAACGGTTCTCGTGGGCCGGACTATTGCTTGATGGACCTTGTTCGCTTCCGAGATTGCTACGACGTGGAGCGATCGACCGCAGCCAACCCGCGCGTAATGGAAAAGAGTGTCGTGAATTTCGCTTTTGACGGGAGCTTCTTTCGGCTCGACGCGCTGGACGATGCGCCCTTCTTCCGGATACCACAGAGCATCGATTGTCTCTGCACGGCGGAGACGAAGCGGCTCGTGGAAGCTGCGGGGCACACGCGGCTTGTGTTTTCAGAAGTGGGTTGGGCCGTTTGAGTGGCCCCGCAATGACCGCCATCCGGCGATCATCCGCCGTTCACACGGGTAGGGCGCCGCCGGCAGCTTCGGACCGACTAAGCCACTCGCGAAATCGCGTCGGCGGTGTACGTTGGCCAAAGCGGTCAAAGCGACTTCGAGTCTCTCGTAACGGTCGGCGATCCGAGCCATAGTGCCTCTGGCCAGCTAGCGATTACCTAGGACCGCACGATGCGATCACGCGCAGGACTTTTGGTTATCATTCTGCTGTCCGTTGCATCCTACGCACGCGCCCAGGACAACGCACCGGACCGTTCGTCTTTTGACCTTAGCGCGCTGGTTGACGTCTTGCGTCCTGGCGGCCCGAATTGGCAGGGACGGGCTGAGTTTCCCGCAGCGCCAAACGCGGTTGGGCGAGTGATCGCGGGCCCTCATCGCGTCGGAGCGGTGATTGCGGAAATAGAGATCGCGCCCACACGTACGGCGCGTTTGCTCGAACCCGCGATTTTATCCGATCTCACGCATGGTGATCGTACAATCCCGGCCGGCACCGTTCTTTTTGCGCGCAACGGCGCTCAGATCGAGTCCCACCCGGGCAGGCCAGTCGTCGTCACAGATCGCGGGCCGCTTGAATGGTGTGTCATCGATGCGGGTTTGCCACTTTGCATCACCATGACTGATGCTCAGAGTGCGCGATATCGAGAGACTGACACGGACAGAAGCTGGTCCGGTCCAGCGCCAGTTCTGCAGCAGGGGCCGATAGCGTTCGATCCGCCGTTGGTCTGGAGCATCAGCATCACGGCCATCGATGACCGGGGTATCTCGCTTGAAAGTTGGATTGGTCGCGGCGACCAGCGTGTCAGAGAACGGGGTTTCGGGTTCATCACACCCGGCAACGGCGTCAATTTGACTGAGCGTTATCCAGGGTTACTCTTTCGCCTAAGAAGCAGCGGCGAGCACCAAGTGGTCGTTGACGCGCAGTGAGAGTGTCTGTTGTCGGCGACGACACGCCGTTGCTGCGGTGGCTAAGCGATTGACCGCAATCGGGTGAGTAGGCCAGTCGAGAAAATTGCCCCGATGACCTACGCTGGCCCGAAACGGACGCTAGGCGTCCCCCGCATCACATGCGGGAGGCGTAAATTCCGCACAGCCATCGTCTCTTACTCGGTTTGCCGCTAAGCTTCGTCAAATTGTCTGCGATGCGGTGAAAGGCCGATGATCCTTGCCGAGAAATATGTCGGCCATCTCGCTTGGCTGAACGCCATCCTGTACGCGGCGCTTTGCGCATCTCTGACCTATGCTGTCACGCAGAATACAGCCGACATGATCCCGTATATGCCTGTGGCCTATCTGCTGGCGGGTCCAATCCCGATCGTTACCTGTGCCGCTCACGTCGGTTTGCTCGCGCGCGCAAATGCAAGGGGCGTCTGGGCGATCTTGCTCGGAATGGCGCTCTCCGCGCCCGCTTTTTATATCGGCGTCCTCGCGGTCGACTCTTTTCGGCATACAATCGGCCCTCGTGCTGATGCGGGGGTGGCCATGGCCGTCGCCTTCATCGGCATGTGGTTTGTGTGCTGGCTGGCGCTTACGTCTTTCAGCGCCGTTCTGACGAGCGAGTTCGTCATCCTCCGCCTGAAAACGCCGTCGTGGCTTACGCCTTTGGGCGGAACGGCCTTCTTCCTCTCTCTGGGCATAGTCGGTTGGCCACTCAGCTTTTGCCTCGCGCTTGCGGCGCTGGCTGGATGGTGGGCCGTGGCAGCCCGCGAACTAATGCGCCAGCGCGTGCCGATCGCGGAAACGTAGAACGCGTTGTGCTGCTTTGAGGGTGGGTTGGATGGAGAACTTTCTACGCGTCAGCCTGAGAGTGTTCGCGGTGGCCTTGGCGCTAGCTCCATTTGTGCAGGCAACGTTATGGGTTCTTGACGGAAGCACTGCGTGGGCGGCCGTTGCCTTTTTCGGTCTGCCGGCGACTCTGGCCTTCTTCTTTGGCCCATGGCTGTCGGCGCCGTGATCTGGTGGCTCGCCTCTTTCATTCGCGAGCCCGACGATTGAGCAAGCTCGACGACGTTGTGCGCAGTCGAGGGTGGTCTGTTGTCGGCGAAATCACGCCTTAGCGGTGTGCGCTAAGTCACTGACCGCAATCGAGCGAGTAGGCCGGTGGTGGAAATCATCGCCATGACACATGCTGGCCCATATGCGTCATTCAACGTTCGTGCTTCCGTTCGGGTGTAGTCAAACGAACGATGGCGAGGTGAAAAAAAGCCATGACCGAGCGCGTGCTCCCTTTAGCCGGGATTCACAATTTCCGTGACTATGGCGGCTATACGACTGCCGATGGCTCCAAGCTGCGCCGCCAAACGCTATTCCGGTCGGGCCAGCATGTCCATGCGACGCCAGCGGATCTGGCGGCGATCGCAGCACTCTCTTTACGCACCGTCATCGATCTGCGGGGGAATAGCGAGCGCGCGGAATGGCCCTGCGCGCGCCCCGAAGGTTTCGACGCGCATGTGCTGTACTTCGATGGGGAGACTTCAGGCACCGGAGGTTCATCCTATGGTCCCGCCGCGCGCAAGATCATCACATCGGCCGATGCTGATGCGGCGATGATCGAAATCTACGCGCGTATGCCCTTCCTCCCCAGCTTGCGGTCTGTGCTGCGTGATTATTTCGCTGCCTTGGCGACGCGCGACGGCGCGAGCTTGCTGCATTGCTTCGCCGGAAAGGATCGCACCGGCCTTGGCGTAGCTTTGCTCCACCAGCTGCTCGGTGTGCATACCGACGACATGATGGCCGACTATCTTTTGACCAATACCGCTGGGAATGCCGAGGCGCGGATTGCGGCGGGGGTAGAATCGATCCGACGCAGCCAAGGCGCGCAGATCAGCGATGGAGCGATCCGCATACTGATGAGCGTCGCGCCCGAGTACCTTGATTCCGCCCTGGGCGCCCTGCGCGAACGCCACGGTAGCGTCACCTCATATGCCCGCGACGTTCTTGGTGTCGACGATGAAACCTTAGCGGCACTTCGCGAAAGGTTTGTGCTGTGATCCGGGGACCGTCGTTGACATGAGTCAGCGCCAGGTTTGAACAACCGTATCGGCAGGCAGATGCCCGAGGGTTCGTCCGTTGACGTAAGAACCGCCTTTCTCGAACCCCGATCCCAATCTTTCACAACGCATTGGCTTGCAAACGACGGTTGACCACCAAATCCGTCAACGGCACGAAACGGCGAGATCGCGCCGTTGCCGCTGGCGCTAAGCGATTGACCGCAATCGAGAGAGTAGGCCGCTCGCGAATATCGGGGTTACGACGTACATTGGCCCAATCCAGCCGTTCGCCTCCGCAGAGCCTGAGAGCGCATTGATCAGGCGCTACGCCACACCTTGGCTTCGTCTGTGTTGGCGTTCCCGATGCGAAAGAGGTCCTGGAATCCGTCACGCGCCTCGACGGCCCTCAGTTCATCCGGTTCAAACAGACAATCAGCCTCGCTGAGCGAGGCCACCAAGCAGACTTCGGTGCCTTGGCTGTCGCGCGAGTGACGTTTGCCAAGGAAGTCTTCCAACAAGCGCCATGCGGCCACATTTGGGCACACCCATGCCGAGCGTCGCACCAACGCCAGTTGAGACGATGCATGAAGCCGTCGAAATTCAAGGCGCAGTGCTTCGAGTTGAGACAGCAAGCTATCAGCGCCGGTCGCTGTTTCATCTACGAAGCTGATGACGTCCGCATGAACGAACTGGGGGTGCTGTCGATAGAAGGCCGCAAGCTGGAAGAGGTCCGCCGGACCGATCGCCCCCGAGTATTCGTGAACTCGGATATCCAGGACAGTGCAGATTTGCGCGACAACGGGCATGGTCGTTTGAGCAATAGCGGGCGGCCTCTTTCTACCTCGTTAAGCCCGAAGTCGGCGGGCAACGACCGCTTTGGATGGACCCGGCCCATCGTAGGAATGTGGCGGCCTCGGCATTGATGGCCCATCCGAGACTCTCAGCTCAGATGCCGGAGTGTCCTTCTAACGCTCGAAACCGCGGACTTAATAATTGAAGCACGATATGTCGATAACGGGACAGTAAAGGTCGTGCCCCAGGGCGTGGTGCAAGTCTCCATCGCTACATGACCGTCAGGGGTCTTTGTAACAGATCAGACCCTGCCGATGCTCAAGCGCGCGCACTTTTAGAATCCATCGGCAGCATTGTTCGATTGGCAACCCGGCGGCGCGCGCCATGAAACGTGCCGCATCGTCATAGTCGATTATTGGCGCGCCCTCGGATGAGGATTTCAGGTATTGTGGAAAGAACGCTCGATCGTCGTCTTGATGCCCGCCCCGGTCGTCATCGACGCAGCCAATCAGCGCTTCGTAGCGCCAATATGCTGCGGCGAGTTCGTCTCTTAGTGCAGGGTCGATGGCGAAGACCTCGATCTCGGCGCGCGATAGGCTGTGGAAGTCGCACGAACAGCGCTCGCGTTCGCTTTCCAATATCTTCGATCCGGTTTGGCCATGGCGTGTGTTTGACATATCTTTCCTCGCCCAGGGCTAGATCCCGGCTTCTCCGTCAAACGATTTGACGTCAAGGGGTGTAAGTCCTCCGGACCCAACCCGCGGCAGATTCAATCGCGTTGCAAAGGGTTCAGTAGCGGCTATCAGGATGTCTCGGCCGGCATCTCGCGGCAAAGGCGGCTGGAGCGTCCAATTGCGACGTCGCTTGTACGAATGGGAGATACCGGTCGGTGGTAACGCAAGGTGGCCGAGGGAGATTTTTCGCGCTGGATGGTCCGAGCGCTGCAGGCAAGACGACGCTCGCGCTGGCGCTAGCGAGGGAGATTCCCAATCTCGCCTTTGTTAGACGATACACTACGCGGGAGCCACGCTCAGCGCGCAGCGATTCGGAGGAATATGTCTTTGTCGATCACTCTCGCTTCCAGAGGATGGTCGAGCAGGACACATTCATCGAGTTCCGCGAGTACCAGTTCGGCGTGAGCTACGGCCTGCCGTGGGACGGGGTGAACGAGATTGTGACGGCTGGCCAGAACGCAATCGGCATTATCAATCTGGATCGCGTTCAGGTGCTGAAGGCGCGCTGCCCCGAAGCGATCGCAATTCTCGTCGAAGTAACGCCGGAGGTTCTTGAACGCCGCCTGAGGTCGAGGGGCGCCAATACGGAAGAACAGATTGCCGAGCGTCTTCAGAGTGCGCGCGCAGTCGACCACTTGAGACACCACTATGATCATATAGTCAAAAACGAGGGCGAACTCTCCGCTACATTGGGGCAGCTTGAGCGCATAGTTTGCGAGCATTTGGAGCTGCCGACACGCACCGACTGATGCGCGCCCGGCCGCGAACGGCGTTCGAGGGCACAATCAATCACGACCGCCGCTTCTTGGGCCTGTACCGCACCGGCTCATTGCTGCCGCAGCGGGGGCTCATTGATGCAGCACCTTGGACAAGCCGTCGCATTTCGACTTGCTTGCCACGCTGCGTGATCTGATGGCGCTTGGTGACGCAACTCAACTAGGCGGGATCAAAGCAGCGTCAATCTTGCGGCGATCGAGACAAGGTCATCCAATTCGGCCAATGCGACATCCGAGCTGCGCAGACATCCCGGCCAAGATAATTGCGCAAGACCGGGGCGCGTTCTGCGTCGGCCGCACTTATGACGCCGCGCCCGCCGCTCAACCGGCCTTGCGAAGGGTCGCAAGCGAGGCGGACCATATATTCACGAGGCTCGTTTTGGGTTTGTGTGCGACTTAGAATGGTAGCATCCCACAAGATTGTGCGTTCGTCTCTCGAAGACGATGAGATACGTGCGCCATCAGGACTAAACGCCACGCCCTCGATCTGACCTATGTGATCGCCGAGACGGGCAATTTCTCGCTGGGTCGCGACCTCAAAGACCGATATCGATCCATTCATTTGGGCAATCGTCGCCAACGCGCCGTCCGGGCTGATGGCGACCGAGCTGATCTCCCCGTCCGATCGCAATCTGGCGAGGAGATTGAGCGCGTTCGTATCCCAAACACTTGCCGTTGCATCGTCTGATACTGTCACAAGGCGCGAACCGTCAGCATTGAAGGACCCACCGAGGATGCTCCTGTGCGTGCCTGCGAGTTGGCCAATTTCACGTCCCGACGCCGCGTCCCATACAAGGGTTGCCCCGTCGGGGGTCGCGGTCACCACGCGTGCGCCATCAGGACTGATCCACGCCTGCTCGATATTATGTTCGTCGGTCCCAAAGCGCGCGATCTCGGTGCCGGTGATGGGGTTCATGACGAGAACAGACGAACCTGCCGTCACCACAACGCGCGATCCGTCTGCACTGAAGGCCGCTTCATCGACGAGCGTTTCGGTGGTTTGGTCAGCCACGTTCTGGCCCGCGGCTGCATCCCACTTCGTCAACCTTCCAAAACGTGTCAGCGTGAAGAACTGGGTTCCGTCGGGGTTGAATGCCGCAGCGTAGACATCGTGATGAAGGAGCGCGATTTGCTCTCCCGACGACGCGTTCCATAGTCTTCCTACGCCGCCCCGCTGGATAGTCACGACCCGATCGCCGCGGGGGCTCGTCACCGCCGCATTGACGCGACCCGGTTGGGCAAGCGTCAGAAGTTCGCGTCGGCCAACATAACGCCAGGCCTCAACGCCAGCGTCGGACATCGATAGGATTCGGTCGCCGCTCTGGGATATGTCCATGAAGCCGTTGGCGCCGCGCCGTACCGCGATTTCCGTTCCATCTGTCGACCACAACCGCATTGTCGCATCGAGCGCAATCGTCATGATGTGCGCGCCGTGGTCAGTGAACGATGCGTGGGCCACGCGTGCTGGGTGATCCAGGCGCTTAAGTTCGGCGCCCGAAGACGTTTCCCAAATGCGCGCACTCTGGTCTTCCGCAGAAGTTACGATAAGTGCGCCATCAGGGCTGAACTCGGCGGTCAAGACGCCGCGCGCATGGCCGCGTAGCTCGCGCACCAGGCGCCCCGAACGCGCATCCCAGAGAAAGGCAGAGCTGCCGCTAGCGGTGAGAATGAAGCGCCCGTCAGGGCTGAAAGAAGCGTCGCTCACATTGCCAGTCTCGCTTGCGAGCAGGTTGAGCAATCTGCCTGATTGCACATCCCAGAGGCGCGCAGACCCGTCCCACGACGCGGTCACGATCGTTCGTCCGTCCGGACTGAAGGCGGATGCGCTGATCGTACCGGTGTGACCATGCAGAACCGCGAGTGCTCTGCCGGCATTCAGGTCCCATAGGCGCACGTCGTTTTCGTGAAAGGTCGCAAGGCGGACGCCATCAGGGCTGAAAGCTGCGCCGGATGCTTCAGCATCGGCGCGCAAGACGCCGATTTGTCCGCCGTTGTCCACATCCCAGACAATCTGGGAATTGTCTTCAAAGGCGCCGAGAACGCGCGAACCGGTTGGATTAAAGCCAATGCCCTGCCATCGCGTATTTGCCGGACCGGGTATCTGCAGCGTCGCGCGCCCTGTCGTCGCCTCCCAAATCCGGAGCGTATTGTCGTTGCAAATAGCAGCGGCATGGCGCCCGTCATTAGAAAATATGGGTGTCCAAGGCATGCCTTCCGGGCATTCAAGCGCGGCAACGCGATTGCCTGTTTCAAATTCCAATAGTTCCGCTGCGCCCTCGGCAGAAAGCGTGATGAGGTGCGTGCCATCGGGGCTGAGGGCTGCACCGGCCAGTGTATCTTGTCTGCGAATGACCCAATAACCACCAGAGCCGCTAAAGACATCAATTAGGCGCTGGTTCGCCTCGCGCCTCACAGTGTTGTCCAGAGATAGGCGATAAGCGAGCATTGCAATGCGCAGGCGTTGTTCATCGCTGAGCGAGGCGTTTCGCGATGCTTCCAGGATTGCTCGGGCTGAGGTTCGCTCTGCGTTGAACCAAGCCAGTCCGCTGAGTGTGCCGACAATCAGAATGGCCGAGAGCGCGATCGCGCCAAGCTGTATCGCGCGTGTCTGGCGCCGGCGTTGCTCACGTTTCCAGAGCGCGTCGAATGGTGTTCCAAGGAGCCCGGCGCAAAGGCGCGTTAAGAGCCTTGCATATGGCTCCTTGCGCGCGTTGAGCGCAAGCGGCTCTTCGGGAAAGCGCAGAGCAGGTGGAAAACACTCGCGCGTTGTTTCGGCGGCGTTGGGCTCGCCGTCGACTATGACGGCGAAAATGTTGCCTGCGCGTCCTGTTCGGCGAAAATGGAGTATCTCTTCGTTCACCCATCGCGACGCCGCAGCGTTGGGCGAGCAGATGACGATGAGGTTTTGCGAGTCGGCGATGGCGCCTTGAAGCGCCGCGCCGAGGCTCGCGGCAGCTCCCATTTCATCGTCGTCGCGGAAGACACGGCCCAGGCGCCGCATTTTCGGATCGATATCTCCAAGCTCAAGGCCTGCCGGAACGCGATAGGCTTCCAGGGCTTTGTGCAGGCGAATGGCCGCGCCCTTATCCTTCTGGCTGTAACTGATAAAGGCGCGATAGCGCTTGACCGCATTTGTCATGACGCATCCCCCTGGTCATGCCCGGTCGAACACTTGCGATCCCGACAGGGCATGAACGGCGCCGACAAAGTCCCGACACCCAACACAACGTAAGTGCAGCGTGCCGCCACTGTCTACGCAAAGCGCCCGCCCGTGTTAGAGCACTGCAAACGACGAATTGAGCGACTTCGCCGGTCGTGATTTTGTACGCTACGGCTCACGTTGGCCTAAAGCGGTCGCTGGACACTGTCTGCGGTCCGACGGCCTTTGCTCGCCACTTGTTGGCGACATTCACCTTTCAACGAATAGTTCGAGTCGTTCCCCGGCAGCCAGCAAAGTTGCAGCGTTGTCGCTTATGCGAACGCTGAAGACCTCAAATGGCCTCGCCGACATATGGGTCGCGCGAAGAAACACGTACGCTGTCGTGAAATCCGCAGAAATTGCAACCGCCACTTGTCGTGAACCGAGTGCGGCGAATGCCTGCCGAGCCCGCTCGTCAATTGCCACACATGGTGCGGAACACGACGTTGGAGAAAAGCGACCTGTGCCCGCGCTATCCGGCATGATAGCAACCCTCGCTAACGTGATCGGAGGAAGATCACCGCCATGGATCTCGAAGCGTGTTCCAATACAAATCACTCGAAAGGGTTGCTGTGGTGCGGCGTCACCACGTCGCACCTGCAAAGTCTGTTCCTGAACGAAATTCCAGTACCTGTGCGCCTCTTGAATAAAGTCTCGTCTGACAACTCCGGTCAGCCCTAGACGATCGGCTTCGGCGTCAGCGTTTTGGCTAAACTCGCGCGCGACATGATTCACGTTGGCAAGAGTTGTCCGGGTTCCGCGAATTGTAACCGGCTGCACCATCTCAGTGTAGTGCTCGGCGATCTCGGAGTCTGTGAGAAAAGGGTCCGAAACGCCCTGTAGTGCAACCATTCCTGGCCCGACCAGGCGCGTCTCTTCTCCTGCGAGGGGGTGGGTTTGACATCCGGTCTCCGCCGGCTGCGCAAATGCTGGGAAACCAAGTGTGCAGATCGTGACCGCGACGGCGAAGCCAATGGCGCGCAAACATTTCGAGCTCATGATTTCCTCCTGCCCGGATGGTCGTGACTTCGCGTCCTCTAGTATCTCTGATTGGGCTCGGAGCAAACAAGGCGATACTTGCAAAACCTCGGCGAGGTTAGATCTGAAATCACGACTGTCGCCATTCGGCGCTCGTGAGCCGTTCACGCGGGCGGGGCGTCGCCGGCAGGTTCGGATCGACTAGGTCAGTCGCGAAAATGCGCACGACGTCCTACGCTGGCCCGTTTCAGTCACCAGCCCTCACGCTGTTTGTCCGCTTTTGCCAAGAAAACTTTGCTGATCGGCGGCGGCTTTTCTCCCGCGACCGGGCCTGCGAAGGTTCAGAATGCCGGGCACGACGCGCAATCCGGCCTCGCAAGCCGAGTCAAGACCGGCTGATCACGTTCTCCCGGCGTATATCAGATTTGGCCAAACCGTAGATATAGCGCCCGCGGCGTGAGGCTTGGCCGAAACGCACGCGACGGCGTGCGATCCAACCAGCGAGGCACGCAATCTCAGGGGACGGCCACTGTAGAAGCCGCTCGCGAATAGTGATCGGGGTTGTCGAGGTTTGCTCGTCGTGCTGTCGTGCTGAGCGGATGGCCCCATCGGAGGCAATTTGAACAGCGACCACACCTTCGCAGCCTTTGTCTCGTACTCTAGCCGGGACAGCGCATTTGCGCGGCGACTGCATCGTGCATTAGAAGCCTACCGCATTCCTAAATCTCTCGGCGCATTCGTTATCGGTAGCGAACGCCATCCGAACCGCATTTATCCGGTCTTCCGCGACCGCGAAGAACTGGCGACGGGTTCTTTGGCTGAACGGATCGAAGCTGCGCTGGAGAACTCACGCAATCTCATTGTCATCTGCTCCGCCAATGCGGCGCAAAGCCCGTGGGTCGCGCGAGAGATCGAAGCGTTTCGTGCGTTGGGGCGCGGCGATCGCATCTTTACAATCATTGCGGACACCGCTCTCTCAATCGATGAAGACAAGCGTGACGTAACGCGCAGTCTTTTTCCTGCTGTACTCTTAGCGGACCCAGGCAAGAACGAGCCAGTCGCCGCCGATGCGCGGCGACGCAAAGATGGTTTCGACAACGCCGTCATCAAACTGATTGCTGGTTTGATTGGCGTGTCGCCTGGTAAACTTCTCGACCGAGAGAAAAGACGGCGCACCGAGCGCGCATTGACGAGAGCCGGCTTCGCGTCGATCGGCGTGCTTGCGGTGGCGCTTGGCGTCACGACTATTGCCGAGATGGGTCGACGGTCGGACGTCGCTCGCTCGGAAGGCAACCTAGAAGCTTTTATTTCACTTGCCCCACCTGGTTCAATTGTAAGTACGGCACCCGAGGCGTCGCTCGATCGCGCTGTCGCGTATGCGAGACTGGCGGCCGTTAGGCCGGTGACGCTGCCCGATCGCAACGTCTATGCCTGGACCTTCAGCGCCGATGAGACCATGGCTTTCATTGGGCTCGCGCAGGGTGGCGCCGCTCTGGTCCCGACCGGCGGCGGCGACGTGCGGACCATAGCGGGGCCGGCGTGCCGTGATGACGCGGCGACGATCTGGCAGGAGTGCGCGGTTCGTGCGATTGTCGAGGTGGACGCAAGCGCAGTTGCGGTGGGTGATGCGCGTGGGGTTGTCAGTATCCTATCGACGGACGGTGGCGTACTCGTATCGCGAAAGCTGCATGATCACATGGTCGTCGGATTTGCGACGAGCAACGCGGCGCGTCAGATTGTTTCCGTCGATGCGCAGGGCGGGATCGTCGTCGCATCCATCGAAAGTCTTACCCCGAGCGGGCGGTATCAAACGCGACGTCCAGTCCGCCGGCTGATCGGTCTATCAAGCGATGGGCGCCAAGTTGCTCTGGAGCTCGGCGACAGTACGCTTGCTGTCTATGTCTTTCAGACGCAGACCTTAGAAGCGCCGGAGCAAGCCGCATCGGGCGGGCCTGTATCGCTCGCCTCGATCGCTATCGATGGGCAAGCGGAGTTCGTTGAACGACACTTTTTTGCCGATGCAGATGGGGTCTGGACTTATTCGCTCGATCTCTTCAGCTCTGAAGCGCGCCAAAGTGATCGATATCAAACGGTGGCGATCACAAACATTTTCACCGGTGCCCAAGAAGAAGTGCGCACTGACGCGCCACGGGGTGAGGACGGGGTTCGGCAGATCATTCTCGGCAGTAGTACGGCCTGGGTGAGCGGCGATCGGGGCGAGTATGTGAGGCTTGGGGACGACTGGGCGCCGGCGCCTCGGATATTTTCACGTGAGCGCGGGGAGTTCAGCCGTTCGGGCCGGCTCATCGGATTTGTTGAAAGCAGTCGTGGCGACCTAGCGGTCCTGGTGATCATAGATCTTCGTGACTACGCGGCATTCAATCAACTGATTGATGACGCAGGCCCGCGGTTGCGCCAGGAGATTTGCCGCTCGCGATGGGCGTCTCGACTCCCGAGGTTGTCGACACCGGGCGAGTACGATGCGTGGCGGAGTGTGGCAGGATATGCGACGTTCGATGCTGCGAGCGCCGTGAGCCGCGCTTCCGCTTGTGATCAGCGAGGGCTTCTTGATGTTGATGGCTGGGCGCAATTGCCTCAGTCATTCGCACAGCTTTGGACCCGCTAGCGATCAGCATCCATCAATCGGGTTTACGCCGCTCGTTGCTTCGAGTGCGCCATTGACCATTGAATAGAGCACGGTGTCGTCGCTCAGAATACCGCCGCCTTCGCCGGTAAATCGGATTGCAAGGTCAGCGCCGGGCGGTGTCGGTTCGATGATCGAGCCTTGTATTTCTATTCGGCCGCGCTCGTGTTCAAAGCTGTAGCCGAAGAATTCGTGGTCGAACAGCGTGCGCGGTCCGTCCTGGCCAAGCGCATAGAGGTTCAAAAGAGTGACGTAGCATCCTTGATTGCCGCCGACCCAGGTGTTCGCGAGCGCCGGAGCGCCCATGAAGTTGACCGCGTACACTTCGCCGACATGTCCATTCTCGCCAACGGTCGCGAAATCGTCGAACCGCCGATCAACTGTGAGAGCGCCATCACGCGCACGGCGCAGGTAGAATGCAGAAAGCGAGACAGACATCCAGCGCATTGATCCCGGCATCTGGCTCCCTGTTATGAGCACTGGGGTCTCGTCGTTCCCAATGACGAGAAGCGGCCTCATAATCAGGACAGCCTGCTCGCCGTCCTGCACTTGCGTGAAAATCCGCGCCCCAGAAGAAGAGTTAGCGTCAGAAAATACGGCGAGCATCGCGCGCGACACGTTCAGTGCGACCGGCGGCGCATCGGCAGCGGCCTCTCTAGCCTGCGCAAACAATTCCTCGATCGGATCCGACGCCGTTACGCCTTCGCCCAAGGCAGTATCGCCACTGCCGGGTGCTTCGGCGTCACCGGATGGTGGCGCAGATTGACCGCACGCGGACAATGCGAGCATCAGCCCGGTGAAGATCAACCCCCGCATTCCGGCATCCCCAAACAAATCGCGGCCGAACCCGGCGACCATATCGACATTTGCGTAGTCGCTCAATTGATGCGCGTCGCGGCTTGTGATCGTAGCGAGCGTGCGAACGGCGGTCATTCTTGGCTGATTGGCCGATTCCGGCGACAACACGCCGCTGCTGCGTGGGCTAAGCCACTGGCTGCTATGGAGCGAGTAAGCCGGTTGCGAAAATTCGCGCTATGACGTGGCTTGGCCCATTCGAGACATTGGACAGGCTCTCGTGTTGTCGATAGCCAGCGGTCATGGCGACATCCCACAAAGCCTGCCGCATGGTGGCCACTCGGCGGCTCTTGACGCCCGCAGAGTCGCGGCTTGTGACCGCGCAGCGATCAAGCTTGGTGACGCTCGGTCGGAAACGGCTTTCTGCTTTGGTCCTAACTGTCGGACCAATCGCCTTCGCGCTTTGGGCCGTCACGCTGCTCTTGTCGGATATTTCCTGGCCGGCCATCACAATCTTTTGGATCGCGGTGGGCGCCATCTTGGCTCTCTGGATCGGACGTGACTTGCGAAACGAGCTTGAAACTCGGTTAGTTCGGATGCAGTCGATTTTGCGGAGAAATGCGGCAGACGCGTTTGAAATCAAGGCCAGCGCTTTCGCCGAATTGGAGCAGGTCGAGGACGAGGGCGCATGCTACGCATTTCAACTGGACGATGATGAAATCGTGTTTGTCGTCGGCCAAGAGTTTTACCCGCGGGCCAATTTCCCATGTTTGAACTTTTCGTTGATCTATCTGCTCGGTGAAGACGGCCAGAGATCAGAGCCATTAATCAGGCGGCGCGGTCCACGGGCGACACCGCAGCTGACGATTTCTGCTCAGACAAAACGCGCCCTATCCGTTCCGGATCATCTCGAAATCGTACCCGGTCGATTGGCGTCATTGGAAGTAATATTGCGACGAGGACAAGATAATCCATAGTCTGTGGCATGTCGCCTTCCCGGCGACCTAAGCCGCAAGGCCGACGCTCGCTGCTTCAACCGACTTTGGCTATGATCAGCACCGACCAGGAACGCCCGATGCTCACGCAGGCATTTCGGTCTTGGAGTATGGCCATGACGAAAGCCCCCGCAGATGCCTATGATCGCTGCAAAAGCGACGCAGAGCAGGTGATTGAGCTACTGTCGGAGCATGGTCCAGAGGCCATCGTGCATGACGGGGAATTTACGCGAGTGTTCCTAAACTATCGAGAACTTGCGCTTCGCCACATTGAAGTCGGACTCCTCGCTTGGCGACGAAATGGAAGGCCCACATCGCACTTTCATCAAGCCTATGCGGCCTTCGAGCAACTCGAAGCCTTCCTCGATCGTTCAAGGACAGCGAAAGAAGCCGAGCAATTAAGGGACCACGAGCACGATTTGTTCGGGATAGTGTTCTCTCTCATCGACAGGCCGGTCAAGCTTGGCTCACTTGACGGCGAACGTCTCAACCACAAGTTCTTGCTCTATCGAAAATATCTAGCGTCCTTGCTCCAAGGCGTGACCGTCGATGCTGCGCTTAAGGAGCGAGCGGTGAAGCAAGTGATGGGTGTTGAACTCATAGACGACTGCGTCCGAACATATCTCATGTTGCTCGGGGAGATAGATCACGACCTTTCGACAGAGGACTTGGTGCGACGTGCTGAGACACTCTGGTTGAAGCGCAGGAATGATCGCTACTTTGATCAGCTCAGACCTGAAGACGGATACGGCGAGTGCAATGAGATATTTGTTGATTATGCGCTCGGCGCAATCCTCAAGAAAATCGAGTGGCGGGGCGCTAGCGCTCATCGGTTGGCGCAGCCCGGTTAAAGTCCACGGCGGGCGCGGCTCAGCGACAACACGCCGTTGCTGAGAGCACTAATTGATTGCAATAGACGCGCCGGACATTCGTCGAGTATCGGTGCTGGGATATTGGCAATGAGTGATAGCCTCGCTCCGCGTTCGGACTATTTCATCCATCTCGTCGAAACCGCGCAAGGCTCGGCCCATGCGCTCGTGGTCGGCGCGTCAACGGCCGATAGCGATATGAAATGGCAGATGGGCGGATCTGCCGACGCCAAGCTCGCGGCCCCGCTGCGCTACTTGTCCAACTACATCGAATCCGAGACGCTGCCGGATTTGCTGGAGAATGACGGTCTCTTGTTTGTCTCGGAGCGGCTTAGAACAGCGCTAGTGCCATGGCTGCCCGCGGAGAGCGAATTCGTGCCCGCCGAAGTCGAGTATTCCAACAACAAGCAAACCGACGAGTTGGGCGGCGCGCGCCGGGTCGGCGGATATTGGTGGCTTAACTCGTGGAGGCTGGTCGATGCGATCGACTGGGACGCATCCCAACTCGTCTGGCGCGACAGAAGTGGCGATCAGGGCCGTCACGCGTCATCTCCAGTTCGGGCCATCGGTTGGAAGCAGCTCGTGCTCATGCCGGACGCCATAGAGGCAGAGCACTTCTTCGGATTGGCTGGCATCTATGGAGCGCGTCGCTTTCTGTCACCGAAATTGCATGCACATCTGCTCGACTTTGGCTTTCGACTTCACTTCAAGCCCGAGTTTCTCGGACCGGCGACGATCAGTCCGTACAAGCTCTCGACCACGCTCAACCGGCGCCGGTGAGGGGTGAGCGCTCTCGGCGAAACTTGAGCCGTCCACGCGGGCAGGGCGGCAGCGGCAGCAATTGAGCGAGTAAGCCGGTCGCAGAATTTCGCGCTACGACGCACGCTGGCCCGTTGCGGTCGCTTGGGATGGCTGAAAGCAGCCCAAACCAATTCGCAAAAAATTGTCGTTGCACAGAAAGTATTTACTGCTAAATAGATAGCGTGGCATTGGAGACGCTTATGGCCGCTATCGAGCAGCTTTACGCTGAACCCAAACAGGAAGCGCCTGCGCGGAAACGCATCAGGCGGCTGAGCGCGCCGTTTGAGCTGATCTTTGCAGTGCTCGCAGCGTTGGTCGCTGCAGTCTATGTCGCGACACTACTCGTCGGGCTCTTCTACAGCGGCGAACATTTCCGCCTAACCGATCAGGGCCCAACGCTTTATCTCGGCCAAGACACGGTCGCGCCCGGGAGCATCGCCATTTCGGATGTCCCTCTCGCAGCGCGGCTTATTGGCTTCATCCCACTGACCATTATTCAAGGCGCGCTAGTCGGCGCGTTCTATTGTTTGCACCGTCTCTTCGCCGCTTACAGGCGCGGCCTTGTCTTCGATGAAGCGCCGGTGCGCTGGATGCGCCGCGCGGGGGCGCTGCTGATCGTGTTTGCGCTAGCGCCGGCCGCCTTTCAGCCGCTGGTTCGGGCGGCTGGTCTCATGGATCGCGCTTGGCTGCATGGCCACACGATAGCGGCGTTGCTTGTTGGCGGCGCGTTGTTCGTGCTGGCGAGCGTAATCACGCTTGGGCGCGAGATCGAAGAAGAAGGCGAGGGATACATCTGATGGCGATTGTCGTGCGTCTCGATTTGGTGCTGGCGCACCGCAAGGTGCGTTCAAACGACCTCGCCCGCGCAGTCGGCATCACGCCGTCCAACCTGTCCTTGTTCAAGTCCGGCAAGGTCAAAGGCGTGAAGTTCGAGACCCTCGATGCGATCTGCGAGTATCTCGACTGCCAGCCGGGCGACATTCTGGAACGCGTACCAAACACGACCAAGAAGCAGGCGCGGCGCAGCGCCTAAAGTCCGAAGTCAATCGCAAGGCAACACCGCGTGGCTGCCTGCCGCGCGAACGAGGGAGGCTGTCCAATGCATCGCCGATCGTTTCTCGCGCTCACAGGCGCAACCGCGCTCTGCGCCTGCGCCACCCGTCTCAACACGACGCCGACAGAGGCCGCCGACTTGGGGAGCCCCACGACGTCGGAGTTCATCGTCGATCAGATGTCGCAACCGGGCCGTCTCGCATTCGAGAAGGTGGTGGTTGCCGATTGGCATTTTCCGAACACGACGCGACCACCAGGCGGCGGCGATTGGGCGACCCGCGAACTCGACGCGCAGATATACTTCTATGCCATCCGTCACCCTGAGCGCGGTCTCTATTTCATCGACGCTGGCATGCCGGCGAACTACGAGCGCCACATGGGCGCAGTTCTGCGAAACGCCGTGCGCGACACATATGATTTCTCACTACGCGTATCGACGGACGTCTGGGTGAGGGAGAACGGCGCGCCGCGCGCCGCGTTCATTACGCATCTGCATTACGATCATGTGCTCGGCGTGGCTGCCCTCGATCGCGCGACGCCCGTTTATGTCGGTCCCAATGACGGCGCGCATCGCAACTTCTTCTACCGCTTTATCAATCAGCCGACGCGGGAGGCGCTCGAAGGCCGCAGTGTCCGAACGTGGCGGTTTGCGTCCGCACCTGACGGCGGACTCGCCGCGCTCGATGTATTTGGAGATGGTTCGCTCTTTGCGTTGCACGTTCCCGGTCACACGCCGGGTTCAACGGCATATCTGGTCAACTCCACGCAGGGCCCACAGCTCGTTACCGGCGACGCCGTGCATAGCCGCGAAGGTTGGACCGGTGAACTCGAAGAGGCGACAGGGTTTGAAGCCGACCTAGCGCAAATCTTCGCGTCGCGCCGTGCGCTGCAGGCGCTGGCCGCCCGCATCGCTGGCCTCACTGTGCATCCCGGCCATCAGAGTCTCCTCGCGGAGATATCGCGCGAGTGACGCATTCCGGCGAACTTAAGCCGTTGACATGCACATAGAGCCACTGGCCGGATTGAATGAGACGCGCCATTCAAGAGTGTCATGCTGGAGGGTGAAATGGAGGAAGAACGTCGAGAATTCTTTCGGAGAGTTCTTGAACTCTTTCTTGAAGGCCGTCTGGATGTGGATCGCGCTACGCGTCTGCTAGAGCGGGCGTTCCAAGAGGCTGCGGGCGGAAATCCAGATTTTGGTCAGTTCGGCGGATTGATCGAGGATCATTTGCTCGACTAACGCCCGAGCCAAATGTCGCCTCACGGCGAACGTAAGCCGTTGGCGCGAGTGGGGTGCCGACGGCAGCAATTGAGCGACTAAGCCGTTCGCGGAATTTCGCTCGACGGCCTACGTTGGCCCGAAGCGGACATTGCTTGGTTCTGGTAAGCTACCCGCATGACTGTTGAAGCAGCGACCGTAAAAAGTCTCGTGGAGGCGGAAGTTGGCAAGCTCGAGGACGCGCAGGTTGCGAGCTACATTAGGAATCTGCTCGTTGAGCCTACACCGGCTCCTCGCGATTGGGACTATGGCAAGCCCGGCGAGCAATACATTTGCTGGACGGTCTTAGCGCATCCGCTCTCGAACAATTCGATTGCCTACTGCGAGGCCGGATTTGGTCCGAGCGCTCCGTGGGGCCTTCTGTTTATGGCGGGCGAATACATGTCCATGGGGATGGACTCGCAGTGGTATCCAACCTTCTTGCAGACGTTCTTCGAGTCCAAGGCCGCAACCTACCTCCCGATTTGGCGCGTGTTCAAAACCGACGCGACGGGCGTTCGCGAAGCCATCACCAATGAAGGCGCGTGGGATGAGACCTGGGCGACAGTCATGGCCTGTCGCAGCGCAGACCCAACGGCGCGCTATGATTGCGACACGTCGATAACGTATGAGCGCGAATGACCGCTATCGGCGATTTCCT
Source organism: uncultured Terricaulis sp. (assembly GCA_964446305.1). Lineage (GTDB taxonomy): Bacteria > Pseudomonadota > Alphaproteobacteria > Caulobacterales > Aquidulcibacteraceae > Vitreimonas. Next base: position 24,376 of record CAYUOC010000012.1, read on the forward strand.
GCCCGATGCGCCGTATGACTCACTGTCGCGAAACCGCTTCAAAACCGACGTTGATCAGCTTCGCTAATTGCTCAGAAGTGGAGGGGCGGAAGATAACTTGGTGCCCGCCTGTATCCCTCTGAACACTCAAACGTCTCTCCAAATAGGAGAGCGCGTTATACCCGCAGTGGTACCGCCGTCCGGGAAGCATGGCCAAGTAAGAGTCCGATTTCCGGGGAATTCCGCGGTGGCGCGGCTTCATAAAGCCGAATAGGAACCCTCGCTCCCAACAGAGCTGAACCGCGGTGGGTCTGCTCTGGGTCAGCGTAGCGCCGGAGTGAGCACGCGGCGCGCGCGCCGACGTACTCGACGCCTTTCATTTGCGCGACGGCCGTTCGCAAGCTTATCAGCGTTGACCTGACTCAGCGTGAAAAAGCAACTGCGCGCCATAGGAGAGCTGCAGGTTCGACTCTAATCTTGGCCGCTGGTAGCAGGTGTTGCCAACAGGCGTCCTGAGCAGGCTCGCCAGAAATCCAATCCGAGTTCGGTGACGTGATAAAGGATAACGGTGACCGCCGCGTGCTTGAGGTCGATGAACTCGGTTTCGACCTTCGCCAAGAGGCCCATTGAACGAAGAATCTCGAAATCAATGCTGAGTGTGTCGCGATACACCATGTCGCCCGTCCAATCGAACGTCCTGCCATCGGCTCGCATTTCGCACTGCACGAGAACCACGCTCACGCCGGGAAACGCAATCTCATTCAATATGGCGTCGAGAAGTTGATCGGGATCAGCGTCGTCAATACGTTTAAGGTCGCTAATGAGCCTCGATTCAACGAGCGTGTAGAAGAGTCTGTCCGGATCAAAGGCTCTTCCTTCGCCAAGCACTCCCTCAAAATTTCTTACGATGCCATCCAAAATCGTCGCTTGAGTCGAACTCATCTCCGCCAGTATAGATGTGTAGCGCAGTTGGTTGGCGTTGTAGTTCGCGCCTGCGCTTGCAAGCAGTTGCGCCCACATCTCCATCAGCGTCGCGTCTTCTTTGTCCTCCGTAGATGCCTTCTCAAAGAACGGAACCAAGAATTTCAGCGGAGGAGCCCTGAGCTTTAACCCGTTTGCGTCAGCGATCTCTTTCGCGCGTCGTGTGACTGCTGCAGCGACCTCAACTCTCGCCAAACGCACTGCGTCGCCCAGGAGCCCGAGCGTTTCCGTTCCTGGTGCAAACGCGTCGAGCACCGCGTCTACAAGCTTTTCAACGGCGCGTTCGCCGACTTTCACTTCGGCCTTGATGGGGAGTTCGCCCGTCATTGGTTCGCCGCACGTTTCAGTGGACCAGGAAGAAACGCGTCAATCTCTCCGTCGGAAAACGTCAGGTCTTCGTTGTGCTTCAGCGCTTTCTGGGCCTTCGCATACGCGTCGCCGTCGGTGTTTGGTGCGAGCTTGTAGATTTCGTGCAAATGCGCCTGAAGCTCGTCACGCAGACCTTTGAGCCCTTCGAGAGACTTTGACTCGTCGCGTAGATCGGTGAGTAAACTGAGATACGCTTCTCGAATGTTCCAGAGGTCTGACGCGGTTTGCCTGTGCTTTTGAGCCAGCGCGCCCGGGTCGATATCCTTGACGTAGGTGGAAACGGCGAGCGTTGCGACAGTGAACAGCGCAGTCACTATCTTCGCGCTGGCGTCGTTCGTGACGATCACGCCGATCGCGCCGCTCGTGGCGATCGCTGAAAGGACGATCTGCGCGATCTTGATGTGGCTTTGAAGAGCCGCCTTTTTCTCGGCCATCTTTTCGTGCGTCTTGTGCGTGTACGCGACGCGGCCATAAAGCTCGCGCACCTGCGACTCGAACACGTACCACTCAGAGTCAGGCTGGAAATTGCGGGCCAAACACTTCTCTCCACTTCTGTCGACTGGACCACTGATTGTTGGTGTTTGCGTAATCGATCGCTTCTTTGCAGCGAAGCTCAGCGCTCCGCGCCTTGTGCTCGAAGACACCAGTGCGCACAACGTGTGACCCGCTGCCCGGCGCGCGCCAATGTGCCTGCGTCTGACTTTGCTTCGCCAGAAACTCGAAAAAGTCCCGCGCCATGAAGTCGTAGTAGAGGAAGGACTTGTCGCGATGGGGCCAAGTTTCGATGAATTGGTACGCAAGGGTGTCGATGAGCATGCCGCTTATCGGCGCCGAAACATAGTCCCGCCAAACGCGCCCTATCTTGCAAAGCTCCTTCAAGTTGCCGTTGCACGCGTCATGACGCTTTTGGATCGCGTCGATTTCGGCGCGCGGCTCGCATGTCGGCCACGATCCCCCGGAATTGGCGTTGGGAAAGATGAATCCGCCACCCTGCTTGGCAAACGCGGGCAGCACCTCGAAGCGGATGCCGTCGCTAAAATTGCAGACTACGACTTGCCCGTCGCCGAACGTGTCAGAGGTCGGGTACGTCTTGCTGATGGATTTCTTCACGGCCTGGAGAAGAGCGGACGGTCCGTTGACCGTGTGCTTCCGATATTGCTCATAGAGTGCGACTGGAAGCGAATACACGACATCCAAATCGCTGATGCCCTTCACCGCCGTGTCGCGACCGTAAGAACCGGAATACATGCTGTGGGCGGTGTCGGAATCGAGGTTGCGGAAATCCTTGTTCAACTGCGAGGTGATCCGCTTGTAGCGATACGAAATGTCCGAGATCACACTGCTCGGAATGAGGTAGTTGGATCGGAACGTTGTAAAATCCTCTGCTACGCCCATGGCTTTCTTCTCCGCAGGTTTTGCGGCTCCGGTTGATTTCGATTTCTGGGGGGATCGCCGCGATCGCGGCTTACGCTTGCTGTGTTTTAGGGCGAGCGCCTTTCACAAATTAGCTTTTTTCCTCACGCGGACCGTGACGGGTCCGAATGGGAGAACTACTTGTTGTTGCCCGCCCGCGAGCGTCGCTGCCGCGATCCTCACGTTGGAGTCGATCGCCGTTTGCTGAGTGACCGTTTGTCCGGTGACAAGCACTGTGCCCGGTGCAAACGAGAAGGTCAGCGCGAAGTCCACGCCGCCGTCTTCGCGGGCCGTGTACGTGCCCGTTATGTCACCGCCGCCGACGTCAACACCAAAAACGTTGCCGCCGTAAAGCAAGAGACCGAACGCGCCGGTCCCCGCAGAGCCCTGGTAGTAGATGCCGTAGAAGCCATCCATCGGGAGTTCCTTCCTTATCTGGCGGACGGCCTACACCGATTCGGCTGACTCAGAACAATGCGGTTCCCGCAAGTGAACAGACGCGGCACGAATGAAATAGAGATATCCCGAGTCAATCGCGCATCACCAACCTGCGGTAGCTCGAATGCATCAGCAGCAGAGCGGAGGCCCGACACGGAAACGGCGCCCGGTTTCCCGAGCGCTGCCGAACCTCAGAAGCTGAGGGCCGCGATGATCGCCGCGATTGCCCAAAGGCAATCCGCTGCATCGATCTTCACACGGAAAGTCATTTCCATGACTCCTCCGGATGACGGTGCCGCCAATCCGCTGAAGGATTTGCGGAATGCGCCCTGCCTTTCGGATATACCGCCGATGGCAGGTGTACCGGTGCCGCTCATGGGATGCAGACGACATCACTTAAATACATTCGCCCCGTGGTCGACGCCGCCGGCAGGCGCCGTCGACTTTTGTTGGGACGCCCCGCGGCCCGACGCCTCCACGTCAGCCATCGCGCGCAGTGCGGGCCAAGGGACGCGCGAAGCGCGGCGCGGCACGCGCTCGCCCTTGGCGCGCGCGAGCACGGTGGCACTTCGTTGTTTCCCGTTGTTGCCGGACCGTTTCCCGTCGTTTCCGCCGCTGGCGGTATGGGTTGGAATGCCTGTCAATAGGCACGAATAGGCCCGTTGACGGAGCGTATCCGGCGCCGAGTCTCGGGCATCCCTGTGGATAACTCAGAAGGAGTTGGACATGACCGTCAATGGTCCGCAACGCATCAATCGCCTGCTATCGCGGAAGGACGCCGCGATCTTCCTCACCGACCTTGGCCTTACGATCTCCGCGCAAACGCTGGCCCGGCTACTCTGCGAAAAGAAGGGACCGATGTGCATGCGCGTCGGCAGCCGCGCCATGTACCGGGAGTGCGATCTCCTCGATTACTTCCGCCAGCAGTGCAGTGCACCGCGCCAATCGTCAGATGAGCCGTTGCGGCCCGCATCGAACGACCATCTGCCGTTTCCGGCGAACGATCACGACAGCCCGACGCGTGACGCCTAATTGGCGTTGACGGCCTTCCTCGCGGTGCGAAGCCGCCGCAGCGAGTTTGCGAAGTGTGTGTGGACACCAGTGACAATCAACGACACGCCATGCGTCTTCCCTGTCGGATCGGGGCGTCTGATCCGTGTTGCGAAGCCTCGGAGGGTGATCACGTCGCCGCAGCGCTGCGCTCGGTCGATCCGCGCGCAGAGGCCCTCGTGATCGCAATAACAACCAAGCACCTCAACCTGGTGCAGGCGCCACTTTCCGAAGTCGAGGTGCGGGGTCTTCAGAAGTATCAGATACTCGAAGCGGTCGAACACTCGGCCGGTCGCGCGCCACTTGCGCATGGCCTCAACCCTTCCGGCCCATGACGCGCAAATCCTCGATGGTGCTCAGCAATATGCGATGCGCGCCCGGGTAATCCTCCGGATCAATGACCTCCGCGACGACGCTCAGCTTGGCGGCGGCGCCGTCGGCTGTAAGCGCGGGAACGCTCCGCAATCGCCGGACGATGCGAACGCCCGCCCGCACACAGAGCTCGTATTCCGCATCGATGGCGTAGAGCAGTTGCGCCTCCGGTAGCGCACGCTGCTCCGCTTTGCTGAGGTTGAACCAATCCCGGTTGTCGCCCAGCCACGCCTCGCGGTCGCCCCACTGGCGCAAGAGCCGCTCCTGGCGGCGCGCAAGCTCGCCATAGTGAGCACACAGCAGGAGCACCGGATCGGCGGCGGCAGCAACAGTGACCTTGCCGCCTGCGAGTAGAGGCGCCGATCCCAGTGCGGCAACGACCTTGCGGCGTGAGAGGCGAGCCATCAGCGCGCCCGTCGCAAGCTGTGTCGAACCGTCTCAATGAGACAGCCTGAGACGATCACTGCCACGAACAGACCGGCGCCAGCGCTACCGAACTGAGCGCCCATGAAATGCCCGGCGACAATGCCGGCGTAGGTCGGCGGTCCCAGCACGAGCAGAACGATCAGCCAATACCAGAGCAGCCGGAGCACGATGATCGCCACGGTGAGCAAGAGCGCAAAGCCGGCGAGCGAACCCCAGTCCATCGTCAGCCGCCGTGCAGCGCGCGGTAGTCGCGCAAAATGCTAGCGATCAGACGATGCGCTTCTTCATTTTCCTCCGGGCACACTTCGATCGCAGCGATAGCGAGTTTGCCGCAGATGCCGAGCGATGAAGTCGCAACGAGCGCCGGAAGCGACGCGAGCAGCACGCGATTCTCTTCGTGAAGAGCATCCATGCGATCGTAGAGATCGTCCATCTCGTGCTTTTCGGGGAAGCGTTTGCGCTGCGCGCGCGTGAGCTTTGGCCAGTTGTGATCTCGGAAGAGCCGGGTCTCGATCTGCTGCCAGCGTTTGCCTAGGCGCTCGTGCTCGGTGTGCCGTGACAACCAAGTCTCAGAACCGGAAGCGGCGCGATCTGTCGCGCTCCCGGAAAGCAACGAAGTGGCTGCGCCACTCAACACAAGCCGGCGTGTCGGGGCCACAGCGCGTGCGCTCTCGTTCGCCGTTCCGGGGGGACGTCGAGACATTGTTTAGACCTTCGAGTATTTAGTGAGCGAGAAAGTATCACCTGCGCCGTTATCGCGCAACATTAAAACGCATGTGAGCGAAAATCGTGCTTATAGCTGGTCAGATACGGGCTGCTCGGGCGCTTCTGGATTGGAGCCAGCAAACACTGGCCGACGAGAGCGGCGTTTCCCTTGCGACCGTGAGAAGAATCGAGAGCGATCGAGGGCCGGAACGCAGCACAGTGCCTAACCGAGATGCGATTCAGCGTGCGCTAGAGAAGGGCGGCATCGTCTTCATGACGAAGGACGCGAACGGCGGCGCCGGTGTGCGATTGAAGCGTTAGCCTGCGAGATTGGCCCAACTTAGTCGTTCGGCTTTTCCCTCAGTGTGACGCCAACGACGTCGTCGCGGGCCTGGCTCAGTACCCAGTCCGAGACCAATCCCATGTCGAGGCTCGCTGTTGCCGCCGCTTCAGCGCCGAGAGGCAAGGTCGATTGAGTTTCGCCGGTCGGCGCAATGATCATCGTTGGGCAGGTTTGATCCGACGCAGCGTTGTTTGCGCCGACGATAAACCGTTGCGTCTCGGCAGCCCGGCTTACGAGGTGCGCGCGCCACAGAGCATCCCCAGTCTGGCTCCCCACCGCATTGTTCACGTAGGCGAAAACCTGCGCACCTCGAACTGCCAACGCGCGCCATTGCTCGGGATAGCGTATCTCGCGGCACATCTGAATGCCGAGTCGCAATGGTACGCTGGCCACGGTAACGTCAAAGACAGGCAGCGCGCTGCCGGGAACGAATGTGCCGCGCTCACTTTGCGCCAGATTGATCTTATCATAGCGTGCGCGTTCGCCACATGGGCCGAAATACAGGCTGCTGTTCCGCCAGGCGCCGTCGTTGTCCTTGATGCACGCGCCCGCGATAACATGCACATTTTTCCGCCGACACAACGCTTCAACGGCGGCGATCGCTTGCGCCGTGCGCTCAACGTCTATTCGCTCGACGAAACCCGGCTCCGGGAGATAGCCCGACAACGCCCCCTCGGGTGCCACCGCAAGTGCGTGAGTGGGGAGCGGGTCAAGGAGCCGTTCCAGCGCCTTAAGGTTTCGGGCTACATCCATTGAGATGTGAAACTGAAGCGCCGCCGCGAAGATTGTGCTGCTGGTCACGTCTGGATCGGAGCATTTCATGGTGTTGAGTGGAGTGCTTCTACAGCTTGGAAATATCGAGCTTAGCCAAGCGTTCTCGACGTTCGGCATAACGATCGCCGCGAGCGGCATTGCTTAGGAATGCCGCGAGTATCTGTTCGGCCGAAGCGCCGTCGGTGACATCGGCGCCTAAGACCAGCACGTTGGCGTCACCGTGTTCGCGCGCCCAGACGCTTTCCTTTTCCGAATGAAGTAGCGTCGCACGGATGAAGGGAAATCGGTTGGCTGTCATCGCCATCATCTGCCCGCTGCCGCAAATGGCTATGGCGAAGTCCGACCGGCTTGCCTTGATCTCAGCGACTGCTCGAAGCGCGTAGTCCATCGCATCGACCCGCTCGGCGTCGCTATCGGTGCCACAGTCTCTAACGCGGTAGCCTTTGGCGAGCAGCCAGCCCTTCAGCCGTTCCTTCAAAGCGACTCCGCGATGGTCAGCCGCGAGCGAGATTGGCTTATCGGTCAGGGGCATCAGGCGGCATCCTGTTTCGTCGGATATCCGAGATAAGCGCGACTGAGCCGCACTAACTCATCTTCAAATTCCTGACTCATCATGAACTCTGCGCCTTCGAGAACGGCCGCACGCATGGCGCCATGCACCGCCCGCGTCAGGACAAAGACCTGGACATTATTGAGCGCGCGTCCGTCTGCATCCCTTAAGGCCATGTCGGGCAGCGCAAAGCTCTCGGCCAATTCGCGGTGGTCCGAGTGCGCGAGAAGTGCGGACACTGCGACGCGGCGTGCGCGCGCGCGTCCCGCGAAAGCGCGCAGGAATGCACGGATCATCAGCCGATCTCGCGCGAGTTTATGATCTTCGCCCTGAATTGCGTCGATCATCGCTTGCCTGTGGGCTTCGCGTTCTCGGAGCGCGAGAGCAATCAGAATGGATCGCTTGTCAGGGAAATAGCGATAAAGCGTGCCAATGCTTACGCCTGCGCGTTCGGCCACAGCGTTGGTATTGAAGCCAGTCTCGCCTGCAGCCTCCAAAACCTGAGCCGCTGCTTGCAGGATGCAATCGACTGACGATTGCGATCTCTTTTGAGCGGGGAGTTTCCGCGCGATTTCAACGTCATGCATCCAGGTCTCCCACTCCAGCCGCGCATCTAAGAAGTCGAGTAGCAGAGCTGCTGCGCTCCGCCCACCCTGCAGGGCACGCAGGAGGCCGCCATGACTTGGGCAACTGATCGATTGGATGCTTTGAAGGCAGGGACAGCGAGCCCGCCGCGAATCACGGAGACTTTGAAGCTCGGCCTGCTTGATGATTGGGGCGAGGGTTGGGTGCGAAAGTCGTGGCGCCCGGACCCCGCACTTGCCACAGCGGACGGTTCGCTTTTTGGCGGGTACCTCGCGGCGCTTGCCGACCAAGTCCTGGCCTTCGCCGCTATGACGGTGTTGCCGCACGATCGCGTCTATCGCACCCTGAATTTGCAGGTCAATTTCCTGAGGGTCGGACGCGAGAATCCGCTGACCATAAAGGCGCGTGTCGTGGCGCACACCAAGCAGCTCATAACGGTGCGCGCGGAATTTCTCAGCGATGAGGGGTCACTCATCGCTGAGGCATCCGCGCAACAATTGCTCTTGGCCATGGATCAGTGGCCAGCGGAGAAGGCCGCTGTCGAAGCGCAACGCTGAGATAGGCCGCTGGTCGTCTGGTCCCCTTTCTAGACACATTGCCAACAACGCCGAGTGGCGGAGTTCGACGACGAACGGAATCGCAAGCTGTCATTGTTGAGACCGGGCGCCACCGGGCCGTCGGGGTTCGCTCGACGAACGCCTGGGCGCTGAAACGTGCGCCTGGAAGTAATCGTCGAGGTCCGATTTCCAATACATCGCCCGCACGCCGACGTGCGTGCAAAGCGGTCCTGTGCCCTCGTGGAATTTGCGCGCCAATGTCTGCGGCGCGGTCTCCAGTCCCAACTCCGTGAGATAGCGCGCCGCGTCTTTGCGCGAATAGAGCCGATCCCGATCCTCTAGAGCCCAAGTCAAACAAGGACGGTGGCGCTGGCGTACGCCTGAAGCGTTAGGTCACTTCCTGCCCCAACCGGACGCAGCCGTTCAACACTACGCAAAAGGCGAGCCCGCCGATCGCTGCGTCACGCATGACCGCCGGCGTTGAGCCACCTGATGATTTCATCCGCAGCTTGGGAGGGCACCAGTGAAGTCACGTCCAAATCTAACGTTCGATCGCAATGGTCGAGCAGCACTACTCGCTTGAAACCGTCATTCAGAATCTCGGGGTCGGTAATCTTACGCAGGAGCGCTCGGTCGGTCATTCTGATTCGACGCTCGCGTTCCTCGGCGCTGCAGCGCAGATGAACACCGAGGAGCGGTGTTTGCCGGTTGGCGGCAAGCGCCTTGTTTGCGACCTGCAGCTCTCGCCATCGCGCAAGGCTTCGGCTGGGCGCGCTTGTTAGGATAATGTTTGTTGTCGGCGGCAGCATTTGCAGCCGGTCGAAGACGAGATCGCGGACCGCGCGGACCATGTCATAGAACTCGGGCGATCCGAAGGGGGTAGAGACAAGGGCGGGATTGGCGATCGTATGATTGTCGACCAGACGCGCGTTCAACGCTTCCGCCAACACCCGCCCAATGGTGTACTTGCCCACTCCGGGGAGACCGGCCAGTTCAAGGATCATCCGCCAACTTTCGTAAATGTTCACCAGGTCCGCAACTGGCCCTAGGCGGAGGCGGCCCCTGGATTTAGGCTGGCGCGATGCCGGCTATCTCTGAGCCATTTGTCCGTCGCGCCTCACCTAAAGATGCGTCGGCGCTTCGGGCAATTCTCTATGATACGTTTGAGAGCACTTGGCTTCCCGAGTTAACACCCGCCGCCGCGCAGAGATATCGCGACGAGGACCGCCCCAGCGCTTATATCCGTGAGCGGAGCGCCGCGTTCAGAGTCGCGGAATACGATGGAGATGTCGTTGGCTTTGTAGATTGGAGCGCGGACTTTGTGAACGCCCTTCACGTGCACTCAAGTCACGCAAAACGGGGCGTTGGCAGCCGCTTGATGGACTTGGCGGAAAATGAGATCGCGAGCGCAGGCTTTCCAAATGCGCGTCTCGAGACAGACACATTCAATTCTCGCTCGCGCGCCTTCTACGCAAAGCGGGGATATCGCGAAGCCGATCGATATCCTGACATCGAGTGGGACAGCGGGCTAACGACGCTGCTTCTCGTGAAGTCGCTCGGCCGAGCCGGGAGACCGGATGCGCGTTCCGAACACAGCTCTCGATGAACGTTAGTAGGCTGCAGGCAACGACCGCCGCTCTCGGCGAGAAAGAGAAATGCCGGCGTCGCTCATTGAGTGGGTCGCGCACCACCTGGCCGCCTAGGTTCGCTCGACGAACGCCTGGGCGCTGAAACGTGTGCCTGAAAGTAATCGTCGAGGTCCGATTTCCAATACATCGCCCGCACGCCGACATGCGTGCAAAGCGGTCCTGTGCCTTCATGGAATTTGCGCGCCAATGTCTGCGGCGCGGTCTCTAATCCCAACTTCGTAAGATAGCGCGCAGCGTCTTTGCGCGAATAGAGCCGATCCTGATCCTCGACCATAACAAGCGGGGCGTCCTGCATGCTCTGCCTTTCCGAGCTTTTCCGCGCAACAAGGCGAACATTGAGTCGCTGGGGCGTCAACACTCATGCCTTCGCGCGCGAATTCGCTTCTGGCGCGCGCGCGGGTGCAACGCACGGATACGCGGGGATACGGCATACGTCGCTACGGTCGGCGCTGCCTAAGCGGCGCTTGAATCGGAATCATCGATCGCACGAAAGTCGCGACACCTGGCCGCAATTCTGTTCGGCCCTCAAGACGGCGCGCGTTCAACACTGCAACGGGAGGCAACGGCAGGAAACGCTGCGCCACGCTATCCGCGCCCGCCTATGTCGAGCCCAAGCGCCTTGGTGATCTCTTTCTCGGCGCCGCGCCCGTACTTGAAATCGAAACTCATGCCTTTGACTTGGCCCGCGACGACTTGATTGAGAGCGCGGTCCATCGCCGGCCGCCAAGGCGCAAGCGTTGCGGTGCGGTCGTGCTCGATCAGCGCGAAGCTCTGTTCGGCGAGATGGATGCGGCCCGTGTAGAGCCCATGCACACGCTCGCCGTCGCGCGCAAAATGCGCCACCCGCCCGGTGTCGCGCTCGATGCGGTCGCGAAGAGCGTCCTGCTCAAGCGAAGTCAGGCTGTCGCGCCAGCCGGGCATGGCCTGGAATCCGTCTGGGCCGCGCTCGCCCAAACCGAGCTTCTCCAGCGTCGCTTCCCGGTGCTTCCAGGCTTTACCGATCTCGGCGCCAAAGCCTTCGCCGCGCATCTGGCTTCTATCTGCGCGGCCATCCGCGATGCGGTCGAGCCAAGTTGGGCCGGGATACTCGGCTTGTCGGTCCAGCGAATGCGGATCGATCAGCGTCACGCGCGCGCTTTCGCGTCCGCCCCGCCCCTCGCGCATCGCGACTTGGGTAGGGTAGTCGTGGGGGAGGTAGAACGTGCCGTCGCGCTCACGGCTGACGACGCCATCGCGTCGAAGTGCTTCCAGTCTGCGCTCATGCATTTCGATGTAGTTCGCGCGGTCAGTCGGCCGCGCTTGTCGATGGAGTGCCGCCGAATAGCTGAGATCGTTTTCCTGCGCGATCTCCCAGATCGTGCGGTCTGACGCCTTCAAGTCCAGCGTCGCACGCTCGATCTCGACGATGGCGCCGCGCTCGACGCCAGCGAGCCCGCGCAGATCTTCGGGACCCGCAACGCGCGCGGTCCAGAATCTGTTGTCGATCCCTTCCACGCCCACGAGCTGCGGCCCGCGAGGGTCTTCGCCCAGCCGCTCGAAGCCGACCAAGCGCCCGGTGACACGCTGGCTTGAATGCACCGCTTCGATTTCACGCGTACGCTCGGGTTCGAGCCCGCGTTGCTCCTGCGCCAGCAACCGCGCTGTGGCGCGCTCGCGGTCGCGCCGATCGCCGAGGCGGATGAGTTTCTCCTCAAGCTCGGCATCGAGCGTCCACACGCCCGCGCGGGCCGGTTCAGCCAGGCCTAGCTCTTCCAGCCGGTTGAGCCGTTGCACTAGGCGGGCTGCGCGTACGCCATCGTCGGGCAGCGCGCTCATGGCGATCTCGTTGCCGCGCGCGCGGGCGACGAGCTCGCGGTCAAGTTCGGTCAGACGTTCTTGCTTCACCACGCGATCGGCGCGGTCGGGTTCGAGCCGCGGTCCCAGCAGCTCGGTGGCGAGGCCTTCAGCCCGTTCACGGAAACCGTGGGAAACATAAGAGCGCGGGATGACCAGGTCGCGCCCATCTGCGCGGACGCCCCGCATCAGCAAGTGGACGTGGGCGTGGCCGGTGTCGTGATGTTCGGCCGCGATCCAGTCGATGCGGGTGTCGAGGTCCGATTCCACGGTTCGCATCAGGTCGCGAGTGTAGCTCCTAAGATCGTCGATGGCCGCGCCGCGCTCCGGCGAGATGATCACCCGGAAATGGTGCCGGTCGCCTTCGCAACGTTCGACGAAGGCAGCGCCGTCGGCCCGATCGTGCTCGCGGTCAAACACCTGGACCGCGTCGCCCTCCCGGCCGGCGCCGTCGCGTTCGACATACAGCGTGTGCCGCATCAGCGACCCCGCGCCGCCCGCCGCCTTCGCGTGGACCTTGGGGTGTATCTTCACAATCACGCGCTGGCTGCCGGCGGGCCGCTCGTGTTTCAGTTTGACGGCGCCTGCGCCGCGGCTTCGATTGTACCAGGCCGCGCGTGCGCGCGCTGCAACACGCTTGGAGCTGACAGCGGACGGCGGGCGAAATATCGATCCGGTGTCCGGGGTGTGTTTCGCGCGACGCCGGCTGACATCGCCTTCAAATTTGTCTTCGTCGTCCATCACGTGCGCCTGTTTGTTAGCGCACAGCGGTCCTTTTTAGCCTTGCCGCACTTTGCGGCGTCGCGGGCCGCGACGAGGTGGAAAAAAGATGTGCAGACAAGCCGCTGTGCATCCAGCACTGCGGCGCATTCTATCTTGCCATCAACCCTTCGTCTTTTTCCTCGTTATTCCGTCGGCTTCTTCGTGATGCTCGTCTGAGATTTAGCTTCGATCGCGACGGCTAGCCCGAAGCTCTAGCGTAATGCCTTCTGACCTTTGCAGATGCTCAAGCACGGCGAAGAGATTTGCGGCGTGAGGGTTGCCTGATGGGCCGAGCATCCTCATCAGACTCTTGGCGTTAATCCCCGTTGCCTCGGCGAGCGTTTCAAACCCGATCGTGGCATTGATGTAGTCACGCAGGACTGCTTTTCCGGCGCCCATATCGCCTGCGAGAAGCGTCTCGATAGCTTCGATCAGCAGCGCGCGCCGAAAGCGTGGATCTTGCTGCGCCCGCGTCTGCACCGTGTCTTTGAAGGAGCGGGTGAGGGGCATCGGTTAGGTCTTTCTCTTGCGCCGTTTGTAGTCGCTCCAGCGTTCCTGCGCGGCCTCGATGTCCCGCTGCTGGCGCTTCTTTGTTCCGCCAGCCAACAGAATGATCAGTGTGGCGCCGTCACGCCCGAAGTAGATTCGATAGCCCGGTCCAAAGTCGATCCGAAGTTCCGAAACTCCCGCGCCAACGCTCTTGGCGTTGGACAGATTGCCTTCAGCGACGCGCGCCAACGCGACTGTGACACGCGCCGCTGCCGTCGCCTCAAGCGCTTCGAACCAAGCGCCGAATGCACTCCGCTCGTCGGCGCCTAGATATTCCTCTATTTCCATATTGGTACCATAAGTGCAACCAATGGAGCAAGTCGCAAAGGCTCGCCAGGCAGGCCCCCCCGCCGCGCGGCTCAGTCCGGCTGTGCAAAGCGCCGCGCCACGGCGTTGCCGAGGGCGCGCAGAGGCTCTTGCGATAGGTGGGCGTAACGCTCGGTCGTACGTGATTGCGCGTGACCCAGCGCCTTACCGATCAGATAGAGGCTTTGACCGTCCGCGGCCGCGATTGAGGCGAAGGTATGCCTAAGGTCGTGCAGGCGAACGTCCTCAATGCCTGCCTCGACCCGTATCATTTCCCAGGCGTCTTGCAGCGCGCGCGTTGGACCGTCACCGCGCTGTGCTGGGAACACAAATCCAAGCTTCTTGGGACTGAGCGCTTTCAGGTCGTCGACCGCCGCCGTGCTGAGGACGATCCGCTTGCGACCGGTTTTGGATCGCAAAGCGCCGAGTGTGATGAGGCCACGATCCAGGTCGATTTCGTTCCAGCGCAGATCGCTGATTTCGCTTTTGCGCGCTCCGGTTAAAAGCAGCAGCCGGACGGCGGTCGCGAGCTCGCGCGAAAGGTCGCCCTCGTCTTGAAGCTTGCTCAAAGTGCGAAGGAGGTCGGCGATTTCATCCGACGACAAGTAGCGTTCTTTGGCCTCCGATTCGTAGCGCTCCACGCCCTTTGCCGGATTGTGCGGCGCCAGCTTGCGCTTTATCGCCCAGTTGAACATGGCCTGAACACAGACCACCGATACCGCGGCCGAACGCTTGCCGCCCCGTACCCGCGCAACGCCGCGCTTCTTGGTTTTGACCGTCGCGGCGGTTTTTCCTTCCGCAATGTCTGTTTGAAGTTTGGCAATATCAGCTGAGGTGACAGCCTGCACTTTGAGTGCGCCAATCAACGGGATGACGTGCCGGTTCAGGTGTAATCGGTCATTGTCCCAGCTGCGCGTGCGTTTGTTCGGTTTGTCTTTCGGACCGTCGCGAAGATAAAGCTCCACCAGCTCCGAAATGGTGTGGGCGCACCTCGCGTCTGTCTTTTGCTTCTGGGGGTCAGACCCGTGATGGGCTTGATAGAGCAGGTCGCTTGCGCGTTGACGCGCTTGTTCAAGCGTCCACGGTGATCCGAATTTTCCGATCGTGTAGATCTTCTGGCGCCCGTCGACGCGATACTTCACGCCGAACGACTTCAAACCCGTAGGATAGACCCGCAAAAAGAGGCCGCGGATATCGGTGTCCCAGAGCCAGGTCTCTTTCTCCGGATTGGCGAGGGCGAGGATGCTCTTTTGCGTTAGCTTCCACGCGCGTGCTTCATTCGGCGAAGCGGCTTGCTGCGAAGGAGCGGTCGGGCCTGCAGCAGCTGGCGAGTTTGGTTGCGATACCAGATGCGATACCAGAGACGGGACAACGCGAAGCGACATACTGAATCCGCAACTAGGAGGTCGGCCCGATACCACCGCGATACCAATGCGCCGGAATTCGGCGGAAACTCGGGTCCGGCTCGCATTGAAGCCAATCACTCCGTCGACCAGAAAGTCTATTGAAAATCTGGCGTTAGGAATGAGTAGGAAAAATGCGGAAGAACGCGGAAAATGGGCAATCGCTGCATGGCATGCAGGAGGTCAGCGGTTCGATCCCGCTAGGGTCCACCATCCATT